>NZ_CP143297.1:3237500-3477711 GCF_045689975.1 Dietzia kunjamensis
GCCTCCATGTGCTCGGAGTTGTTCCACTGGAACGTCGCGACCCGCTGGTCACCGTCAACCCCGAGGGAGCGCAGCGCATGGGCCAACTGAGCGGCGCGCTTGCCCAGGTCCCCGAAGGAGATCTTCCGTGGGCCCTGATCGGTCCAGGTGGTGATGACCGCATCGGAGTGGACGGTCGAGCCGAACTGCAGGATCGTGCTGATTTTCAGCTGCTCCGGCATCATCGTGCTGCGCATGGGGGCTCCTTGATCGAGGGGTGGCGTCTGTCACTCTGGGGACGAGACTACCTGCCGTCCACGACCTCCCCGGCCGATGTGCGACTACCCGTCGAGATCGTCGAAGACGGCCTGGACGGTCCTCATCGCCGAGAGGGCCGCCGGCGCACCGCAGTACCCCGACGCGTGGATGACCGCCTCGGTGATCTCCTCGCGGGTCAACCCGTTGGTCAGCCCGCCGCGCACGTGCCCCGCCAGCTCGGCGTCCGCACGCAGTGCGACGAGCATCCCGATGTTGAGCAGGCTGCGGTCCCGGCGGCCCAGCCCGGGCCGGTTCCAGATGTTGCCCCACACGTTCTCGGTGACCACGTGCTGGATCGCCTCCGACGCCGTCCCGGCAGCCCGGTCCATGGCCCGGTCGACGAAGGCGTCGCTCATCACGTCGCGCCTGGTCGCGAAACCCTGCTCGCGCAGATCCGCGGCCGAAGGCCCCTCGCCTGCAGAACTCGTCGTCGTCATCTCCACGGTCCTCTCCCACTGCCGACAGATCTTGTGTCCATCCTCCTCGGACGAACGCCACCGCCTCCGCGCGCCCTCGGCCCGCCCCGGCCAGACGCGGGGACGGCTCGAACAGGGGCGGCGGCAGAGGCACGCAGATGGGCGGACGCGACGACGGGTGGGATACCCTCGACGGGTCCGGCCACCAGCGTCGGACCCCGCGGCAACTCGGCGGAAGTCGGTGCGAATCCGACGCTGTCCCGCAACTGTGATCCCGTCTCAGGACGGGCGAGCCAGGTCGGCCGGTTCCGCGGCAGCCGTACGTACTGACCTCGGACGAAGGACGGTCGCGTGCAGCGGCCCAGGCCGCGGCCCGAGCTGTTTTCGTCCTCCGAATCACGGAGGATGCCATGCACCATCCACGAGCCCGCTCGCTGCTGCTCGCCCCCCTGGCCGCCCTGGCGCTGGTCGCCACCGCGTGTAGCGGCACCGGCGGCGACGAACCGGCCCCGGCCGACCAGACCTCCGCCGCGGCGGAGGAACCGCAGGCGATCGTGTCGCTGGCCCCCACCACCACCGAGATGCTCTACGCCGTCGGCGCCGGGGACAGCGTCGTGGCGGTCGACGAGCGGTCCGACTTCCCCTCCGACGCCCCGGTCACCGACCTGTCCGGCTACACGCCCAACCTCGAGGCGATCCTGGGCTACGCGCCGGACCTCGTCGTGCTCACCGACGACACCGGGGACATCGTGGCCGGCCTCGAACGCTCCGGCGTCGAGGTGCTGCAACTGCCCGCCGCGCAGACCCTCGACGACACCTACACCCAGCTCGAGCAGGTCGGGGCGGCCACCGGGCACATCGGCGAGGCCGCCGAACTCGTGTCGCGGATGCAGAGCGAGATCGACGAGATCGTCGCCTCCGTGCCGGAGCGCGAGACGCCGCTGACGTACTTCCACGAACTCGACGACACCTACTACACCGTCACCGACGACACCTATATCGGCGAGATCTACTCCCTGCTCGGCCTGACCTCGATCGCCACGGGCGACAACCCCTACCCGCAGCTGTCCGAGGAACTCATCCTCGAGGCCGACCCGGACCTGGTGTTCCTCGCCGACGGCCAGTGCTGCGGCATCACGCCCGAGGTCGTGGCCGAGCGACCGGGCTGGGACGGACTCACCGCCGTGCGCGACGGCCGCGTCCACCTGGTCGACGAGGACCTGTCCAGCCGGTGGGGCCCGCGCGTGGTCGACTTCATGCGCGAGGTCGCCGCGATCGTCACCTCGGTGCCCGATGCCGCGCCGGAGACCGCGGGGAGCCCCGCGAACCAGCCCGCCTCGTGACCCGCCCGTCGCCCCGCCACGCCCTCGTGCTGGGCGGGGCGACGCTGTTGCTGGCCGCGGCGGTCCTGCTCGGCACCCTCATCGGCCCGGCCGGCCTCACCCCGCGCGGCGTGGTGCTTGAGCTGGTGGGCCGGTTGCCGCTGGTCGACATCGACTCCGGGTTCACCGAGCGTCAGCGGGTCATCCTGTGGGAGATCCGCATCCCGCGCGTGGTGCTGGGCGCGATCGTCGGCGCGATGCTGGCGATCGCCGGGGCCACCTACCAGGGCGTGTTCCGCAACCCGCTCGCCGACCCGTACCTGCTGGGGGTGTCCAGCGGGGCGGGGCTGGGCGCCACCCTGGCGATCGTCGTGGGCGGCGCGATGGGCTCGGCGATGGTGCCGCCCGCCGCGTTCGCCGGCGGCATGATCGCGGTGCTGGCCACCTACACGCTGGGCCGCAGTGTCGGCGGCGGACGCAGCGAGGTGGTCATCATCCTCGCCGGCGTCGCCGTGGCGGCGTTCGCCAGCGCCATCCAGACGTTCTTCATGCAGCGCCACGACGAGACCCTGCGGCAGGTGTACTCGTGGATGCTCGGCCGCCTCACGACCAGCGGCTGGGCCGACGTGCAGACCGTGCTGCCGTACGTGCTCGTGGCGGTGGCCGTGATCGCCCTGTTCCGGCGCACCCTCGACGTGATGGCGGTCGGGGACGCCGAGGCCGCGACGCTGGGGATCGCCCCGGCGCGGGTGCGCCTGGTCCTCATCAGCGTGGCCACCCTCGGCACGGCGGCGGTGGTGTCCGTGTCGGGCCTGATCGGGTTCGTGGGCATCGTCATCCCGCACGCCGTGCGGATGCTCATCGGGCCCGGGCACCGGCTGCTGCTGCCGGTGTCGCTGCTGGTAGGCGCGGCGTTCCTCATCCTGGCCGACGTGGTCGCCCGCACCGCGATGAGCCCGGCCGAGCTGCCCATCGGCGTGGTCACCGCCGCGATCGGCGCCCCGTTCTTCCTCATCGTCCTGCGCCGCAGCCGGGGGAACATATGACCGCCACACCACCCGCGTCACCCGCGGCGGCCGCGTCACCCGCGCCTGTCGCACTGGCCTGCCGCGACCTGCACGTCACCCGGGACCGCACGGCCATCCTCCACGGCATCGACCTCGCCGTCGACGCCGGATCGTGGGTGTCGCTGGTGGGCCCCAACGGCTCGGGTAAGACGACCCTGCTGTTCGCGCTCGCCGGGCTCATCCCCGCCGCCGGCCACATCGAGGTCGACGGGCTGACCCCGCGCCGCGCGGGTCGCCGCAGGGTGGCACGGACCGTGGCGATGATGCCGCAGCGCCCGGTCGTCCCCGAGGGGGTCACGGCGCGCGAACTCATCGGGCTCGGCCGCACCCCGCACATCGGCCGGTTCGGCACCGAGAGCGCCGACGACCACGAGGTCGTCGACCGCGTCATCGACCGCCTGGACCTGCACGACCTGGCCTCGCGCACCGCCACGACGCTGTCCGGCGGTGAGCTGCAGCGGGTGGTGTTGGGCCGCTCGCTGGCCCAGGAACCGCGGGTACTGCTGCTCGACGAGCCCACCAGCGCGCTGGACATCGGCCACCAGCAGCAGGTGCTCGACCTGGTGGACTCCATGCGCCGCGAGACCGGCCTGACCGTCGTGGCGGCGATGCACGACCTCACCTCGGCCGCCCACTACGGGCAGCGGCTGGTGTTGCTCGACCGGGGCCGTGTGGTGGCCGACGGCCGGCCCGAGGAGGTCCTCACCGTCGAGCGGGTGGCGCAGGTCTACGACGCGCGCGTGGAGGTCCTCGACCGCCGCGACGGCCGCGCCGTGTTGCCGCTGCGCGAGGCGGGCCCGGACCCCGCGCACGGGTCGGCGCCCGGCGCGGCGCCGGGGGCGGGCGTCTGATGGAGGTCGTCCTGCTGGGGACCGGCGCCGCGGACGGCTGGCCCAACCCGTTCTGTCGGTGCCCGTCGTGCGAGGAGGCACGCCGGCTCGGCGTGGTGCGCGGCCAGACCTCCGCGCTTGTCGACGACGAGCTGCTGATCGACTGCGGACCGGAGGCGCCCGGCTCAGCCGTGCGGCTCGGACGGTCTCTGGCGGCGGTGGGACATCTGCTCGTCACGCATGCCCACGCCGACCATCTTGGACCCCAGGTCCTGCTCTTTCGCTCGTGGGTCCCCGACGCCGGCGAGCTGGAGGTGGTCGGACCCCCGGACGCGCTCGACGCGTGTCGGCCCTGGGTGGGCCCCGACGACCCGGTGCGCTTCGTCCCCGTCACCGCCGGCGACCGGCTCAGGGTGGGCGCGTACGACGTACGCGTGTTGCCCGCCCGGCACCGCGTGTTCCGCGCGGGCGACGCGGTGCTCTACGACGTGACCGGGCCCGGCGGCGCCCGCCTGCTGTGGGCTAGCGACACCGGGCCGTGGGACGACGAGTGGTTCACCGCGGTGCGCGGCGCCCGCTACGACGCGGTCTTCCTCGAGGAGACGCTGGGCGACCGCGAGGAGATCTCCCCCGCCCACCTGGGCCTGGACCGGTTCGGGGCGATGCTCCGGAGACTCCGGGACATCGGGGCGGTCGACGAGCGGACCGACGTGGTGGCCGTGCACCTGGGCCACCACAACCCGCCGCCCGACGAGCTGGCCGCGCGCCTGCGGGAGCACGGCGCGCGGGCCGGTGTCGACGGCGAACTCGTCCGCTGCGGGGAGGCTCCCCGGCTGTACTGACCCGGTCGCGCCAGCCCGGTCGCGCTGTTCGGTCGTGCTGTTCGGTCGTGCTGTTCGGTCGCGCTGTTCGGTCGTGCTGCTCAGTCGCGCTCGAGGAACCTCGCGGCGCCGTGTTGGAGGAGATCGAACGCGTCGTCCAGGTAGGACTCGGCGGAGTCGGCGGGCCCGGCCCCACCCGGTCGGTGCCTGAGCACCGACGCCCCGGCGGCGAGGCTCAGGTCGACCATGACGCGGACCCGGAACCGGTTGAGCTGCGGTGCGCGGCGGCCGACCGCCTCGTAGAGCGGATCCAGGATGTTCTCGGCGATGCTGGTCCGGGCGTCCGGGCCCAGCATGAGGCCGATCTGCTCCCCGGCCACCAGCAGGTTCTCGGCGGCGTCGATGTCGTCCGCCGAGCGCCCGTAGAGCTCGTGGAAGGTCGAGCGCAGGACATCCAGTGGCGACAGGTCTGCCGGCGCCTGCTCCACCTGCCGCACCCATTCGGCGATCTGTTCGCGCAGGAAGTGCACGAACGCGTCCTCGCGGTGGGCGAAGTAGTTGTGGAACGTCCGGGTCGAGACACCCGCCCTCCCGGCGATGGCCGAGACCGTCGCCCGCTCCGCCCCCTCGGCGACCAGCAGTTCCACTGCGGCCGCCGAGAGGCGGGTGCGGGTGTCGGCCTTCTTGCGCTCACGCAGGCTAGGCATCGACGCGGGCCTTCTCACCACCGTCGGCGGATGCCACAGCGGAGCTCTCCTGCTGCCCGGTCTCCAGGGCGGAGCCCTCCACGTCGACGGGGGGGAGGATCTTGTCCAACCACCGCGGCAGGCCCCAGGCGCGCTCGCCGAGGAGGAACATCACCGCGGGGATGATCGTCATGCGGACGATGAAGGCGTCGAACAGCACGGCGACCGCCAGGGCGAAGCCCATCACCTTGATGAACTGCTCGTCGATCAACATGAACGCGGCGAAGACGCTGATCATGATCAGGGCCGCCGCGGTGACCACACGGGCGCCGTGCTTGAAGCCGTTGGCGACCGCGTTGTGGGCGGTCTTGCCGTGGACCCAGCCCTCGCGCATGCGCGAGACCAGGAAGACCTGGTAGTCCATGGCGAGCCCGAACACGATGCCGATGAGCATGATGGGCAGGAAGCTGATGACCGGCTGCGGATCGGAGATGATGCCCAGCCAACCCTCCTGCCAGATCGCGACGGTGATGCCGAAGGTCGCCGCCACCGAGAGACCGAAGCCCAGGGCGGCGATCAGCGGCACCCAGATCGACCGGAACACCAACATGAGCAGCACGAACGCGAGCGCGAGGACGATGCCGACATACGGCAGCAGCACCTCGGTCAGACGCTCGGAGATGTCCTCGTAGATCGGGGTGACGCCGGTGACGGAGTAGGTCCCCCCGGTCTCCTGCTCGAAGCCCTCGGCTCCGGACCGGATCTCCTCGAGGACGCTCGCGGCGCGCTCGTCGGTGGCACCGTACTCGGGGGTGATGAGCACCTGGGCGGCGTCACCGGCCTCGTTGGTTTCGATGATCTGTGCGTTCTCCACCCCGTCGAACGCCTGGATCTGATCCACCGCGGCGGCCCACGCCGCCGGACGCTCCTCCTCCGGCACCTGCAGGGTGTCGACGAGCGCGATCATCGGGGCGTTGCGGCCCGGGCCGAACGCTTCCTCCGTCATGTCGTACGCCATACGGTTCGGGGTGTCCGGGGCCATCGTGCCGTCGGACGGCATGGCCAGCCGCAGCTGCGCGGCCGGGATGGCCAGCAGGAGGAGCAGCAGGACACCGGCGCCCGCGAAGAGCACGGGACGGGCACGGATCCGGCGGACCCACGCCAGGCCCATCGTCGGCTTCTCGTCCTCCGGGTCGGGCGCCTTGACGCCCTTGATGCGGGCGGCGAAGAGCTTGGTGCCGACCGCGCCGAGGATGGCCGGCAGCAGCGTGATCGCGACCAGCACGGCGATCGCCACCGTCGCGGCGGCGGACAGCGCCATCGCGGTGAGGAACGGGATGTTGATGATCGACAGCGCCGCGAGGGCGATGAGCACGGTCAGTCCTGCGAAGACGACCGCGGATCCGGCCTTGCCGACCGCGAGCCCGGCGAGGTGTGCGCGCTTGTGGGCGTCGATCGCCTTGAGTTTCTCCGCGAGTTCGGCGGGCTCGAGATCGTTGCCGCCGATGTGTTTGACCAGCTCGGTGCGGAAGCGCGACACGATGAACAGCGCGTAGTCGATACCCACGGCCAGGCCGATCATGGACGCCAGGGTCGGCGTCATGGTGTTGATCGTGTCGGTGAAGGCGGTGGCGGCGAAGATTCCGCCGATGCCGATCCCGACGCCGATGACGCCCGTGAGCAACGGCATGCCGGCGGCGATGAGCGAGCCGAAGGTGACCAGGAGGATCACGGCGGCGACCGCGATGCCGATGATCTCGCCGACGGCGCTGATCTCGGACATCTGGAAGGCGTTGCCGGAGTACGCGATCGTCAGGTCGCCCTCGTGCTCGGCGACGACCTCGGCGAAGGCCTCGCGGTCCTCGGCCTGCACGTCCATCGTGCTCTCGGCGTCGAACCGCACCTCGACCGTGCCGGTGCTCTCGTCCGGGCTGAGCGGGCTCAACGCGGCGATATCGGCCGCGATCTGCTCCTCGGCGATGCCCTGCTCGGCCTTGGCCGCGGTCAACTGCTCCGACAGCCCCTCGGCCGCGATCACCGGGCTGACCAGCGCGTCTGTCCCGGCGAGAAAGTCCAGGCCCTGCAGATCGGCGAGGAAGGCATCGACGTCCTCGGACACCGCCGGGTCGGTGAGGGTGCTGCCCTCGGGCGCCCCGATGACGACGGTCCCCGTCGGGGCGTCGAGCTGGCTGCCCGCGCCGGCGAACCTCTCCTGCATCTCCTCCTGGGTCTCGATGGACTCCAGTCCCGGGATCGAGAAGGTGGTGCTGGTCTGCTGCGTCAGCGTGGCGGCGGCCGTGCCGACACCGACGATCAACAGCATCCAGGCTGCGATGAACCGCCATCTGAACAGATAGGCGGACCGCCCGATGCGGTAGAGGAATGACGCCATGCGCTGGCTCCTGGTGCGTAGGTGCATTTCGCGAACCCTCGCAGTTTTGCACGCCATCTGCACGATTGCACAGCCCGTGCAATCTCTTGTGGCGCAGAACACTCCCGGACGCCACGCGCGGCGGCAAAGCAGCCACAACGGCATACCCCCCAGGGTGTCTTGTGTATACCCCCGGGGGTATGTATTGTCGTGGCACACCCCGAAACAGGGAACCCGATCGACAAGGAGAGCAGCATGCTTCTCGAGCGCATCTACGACGAGGACCTCGCCCAGGCCGGCTACTTCATCGGCTGCCAGGCCAAGAACGAGGCGATGGTGGTGGACGCCCGCCGCGACGTCCGCGAGTACCTGGACCTGGCCGCGCGCCACGGCATGACGATCACCGCCGTCACCGAGACCCACATCCACGCCGACTACCTGTCCGGCACCCGCGAGCTGGCGGAGGCGACCGGGGCGACCATCTACGTGTCCGGCGAGGGCGTTAAGGACTGGCAGTACGGCTTCGAGGCCGAGCGTCTGCACCACGGTGACCAGCTCAAGCTCGGCAACATCACCGTTGAGGCCGTCCACACCCCGGGCCACACGCCCGAGCACCTGTCATTCCTCGTCACCGACGGAGCGTTCGCCGACTCCCCCGGCTACATGCTCACCGGCGACTTCGTCTTCGCCGGCGATCTCGGCCGACCGGACCTGCTCGACGAGGCCGCCGGTGGAGTCGACACCCGCTTCGAAGGCGCCTCACAGATCTTCCGCAGCCTGAAGGAGTCCTTCGTCTCGCTGCCGGACCACGTCCAGGTGTTCCCGGGCCACGGTTCGGGCAGCGCCTGTGGCAAGGCCCTCGGCGCGCTCCCCTCGACCAGCGTCGGCTACGAGCGCCGGTTCGCCTGGTGGGCCGGGTACGTCGAGCGTGACGACGAGCAGGGCTTCATCGACGAGATGCTCGACGGACAGCCGGACGCGCACGCCTACTTCGGTCGCATGAAGCGGCAGAACAAGGAGGGTCCGGCGGTGCTGGGTGCACTGGCCCCGCTCCGCGAGTTCGGCACCACCGAGCTGGCCGACGCCCTCGAGGCGAACGAGGTCGTCGTCGTCGACACCCGTGGCCAGGACGAGGTCCACGCCGGCACCGTCCCCGGGGCGCTCAACATCCCCGGCGTCGACAAGGCTGCGTCCTTCGGCGCCTGGGTCTACGACCCCGAGAAGGAGGACACGCCCCTGGTGGTCCTGGCCGAGGACGTCCAGATTGCCGAGGCGCTGCGCGATCACCTACTGCGGGTCGGCATAGACACGGTCACCGGGTACACGACCACCTTCGAGGGTCTGCCGATGACGACCCCCGAGATGATCGGGCCGGACGAGCTCGCCTCGTTCGACGCCGCGATGGTGCTGGACGTGCGCAACAAGACCGAGCACTCCGACGGCCACATCCCGGGCTCCGAGCAGCTCAGCGGCGGCCGAGCGCTGTGGAACCTCGACCGGCTCCCGACCGACGGACCGATCGTGACCTACTGCCAGAGCGGCGTCCGCAACTCGGTCGCGGCCAGCGCCCTGCGTCGCGCCGGTTACCGCGTGGTCGAGCTCGAGGGCAGCTACGCCGCCTGGTCCGAGCGCAATCTCGCGACCGTCTGACCTGTCGCGCCCACACCCGGGGGCCGGACACCCGTCCGGCCCCCGGGTCCGGTGGCGCCCGGCGCCACCACCCCGACACCCCCACACACCCCGAACAGTCAAAGGACATCGCTTCACCCATGCTCTCCACGCTGACGAACGCCCCGACCATCGCTCCCGCCGATCTGCGAGAGGCGATGGAATCGGACACCCCGCCCACCGTCATCGACGTGCGCTCCGGGGCCGAGTTCTCCTCGGTGCACATCCGCGGCTCCTACAACGTGCCGCTGCCCTTGCTCGCCGAGCACGGTGAGGAGTTCGCCACCCGCCTGCCCGGCCAGGTCGTCCTCATCTGCCAGTCCGGCAACCGGGCCCGCCAGGCGAACGAGCGGCTCGAGTCCGTGGGCGTCGACCCCGACTCGGTGACCGTGCTCGACGGCGCATCGCCGGCTACGAGGCCGCCGGCGGCGAGGTGATCCGCGGTAAGGGCGCCTGGGCGATGGACCGGCAGGTCCGCATGGTCGCCGGCTCGCTCGTCCTGGCCGGCGTCACCGCCTCCAAGGTCGTCTCCCCCAAGTTCGCCTACCTCGCCGGCGCCATCGGAGCCGGGCTGACCTACTCCGCGGCGAGCAACTCCTGCGCCATGGCCGCGGGCCTGTCGAAGATGCCGTGGAACCGTTCGGCCGACGAGCCGGGCCTCGGCGCCGTCCTGGACTCGCTGCCCGCCCGCTCCTGACCGATCCCACCCCGGCGCCCCCGCCGGAGAAAGGCACCTGACATGGAGATCACCACGATCATCGTCGTGGCCCTGGCCGTCCTGGTCGGACTGTCCCTGGGCCTGCTCGGCGGGGGCGGATCCATCCTGGTCGTCCCACTGCTCACCTACATCGGTGGGCTCGACCCCAAGGAGGCGATCGCGACCTCCCTGTTCGTCGTGGGCGCCACCTCACTGGTCAGCCTCGTCGGCCACGCCCGCAAGGGCAACGTCCAATGGCGCACGGGACTGATCTTCGGCGCCGCCGGCATGGTGGGCGCGTTCCTCGGCGGACTGGCCGGCGGCTACATCCCCGGCACCGTCCTCATGGTCGCCTTCGCGGTCATGATGATCGCCACCGCCGGCGCCATGATCAAGGGACGCAAGGACCGCGACGGGCAGAGCAACGATCACCACCACCCGCTGTGGCGGATCCTGCTCGACGGCCTCGTCGTGGGCGCCGCGACCGGCCTGGTCGGCGCGGGCGGCGGCTTCCTCGTCGTCCCGGCCCTCGTCCTCCTGGCGGGCCTGCCGATGACCGCCGCCGTGGGCACCTCGCTGCTGGTCATCGCCATGAAGTCCTTCGCCGGGCTCGGTGGCTACCTCACCTCGGTGTCCCTGGACTGGCCGCTCGTCGCCGCGGTCACCGCCGCCGCCATCGCCGGCTCCTTCGTCGGTATCCGCCTCACCTCCGTGGTCCCCGAGAAGACGCTGCGCAGGGGCTTCGGGTTCTTCGTCCTGATCATGGGCGCCTTCGTCCTGTCCCAGGAGCTACCCTTCCCCGCCGCGCCGATCATCGGCGGCATCGTCGTGGTCCTGGCAGCCGCCGCCGCGATCTGCGCGTTCGGGTTCACGGAACGCTGCCCTCTCCGGACCCCGCAACCGGCCGCCGCCAGCGTGGCCTGACACCGGCCCGGCCCCGCGCCGGAAGACGATCCACCCCGGCCGTGCGGTCGGGGTCGTTGGCCGAGGCGCCGCGGCGGTAGGTCCTGCGGTCGCAGCTGTTGGCCGTGCCGGCGCGGCGGTCGGCCGACGCGCCGGTTGCCCTCCCACCGACGAGCCCGTCGGCGAAGCGCTTCTCGTACTCGGCCCAGGTGGCCGGCCATCGCGCCTCGGGGACGTTGAGCGTCGTCCCCAGGGGTCGCGCCATCTCGATGATGCGGTCCACCTCGGCCTCGGTGAGCGGGGCCCCCACTCGCCGCGCCCGGAACATGCAAGCATAGGGTCACCTAACTAACCCAGGTCGAAGGAGAATGACGTGACTCGCCCCCAGACCCGCCCGCCGCTCACCCTCACGGTGCTGCGTACGGAGCCGGTTACCGCGCACCTCGTGCGGGTCGTCCTCGGCGGGGACGGCTTCGACTCGTTCGCCGTCCGCGCGGAGACGGACAGCTACGTCAAGCTCGAACTGCCCCACGCCGGGGAGACGGTCGTGCGCACGTACACCGTCCGACGGGTCGACGCGGACGCTCGCGAGATCTGGATCGACTTCGTCGTCCACGGTGACGAGGGTGTCGCCGGTCCGTGGGCCCGGTCCGTCGCACCCGGCGCCCTGGTCCCGGTGCGCGGCCCCGGCGGCGGGTACCGGCCGGACCCGGAGGCGGATTTCCACCTGCTGGTCGGGGACGAGACCGCCGTGCCGGCGATAGCGGCGGCGCTGGAGTCGCTACCGGAGGACGCCACGGGCGCGGTGTTCCTCGAGGTGTCTGACGACGACGACGAAATCCTGATCACCGCGCCGGCGGGCGTGGAGATCACCTGGGTGCACCGCGGAACCTCCTCGGCGGACGCCGGCCCCGGGATGATCGACGGCGAGGCACCGCTGATCGACGCGGTACGGGGCATGCCGTGGCCGGACGGGGACGTGCAGGCGTTCGTCCACGGCGAGGCCGAGACGGTGATGAAGCACCTGCGCCCCTATCTGCGCACCGAGCGCGGCATCCCCGCCGCGCGGGCGTCGATCTCGGGATACTGGCGGCGCGGGCGCTCGGAGGAGGGCTTCCGCACCTGGAAGCGGCAACTGGCGGAATCGGAGGAGGCGCCGCAGCAGCCCGTGAGGTGAGTCCGGGCTCACCATGACCGGGCGACCCGGTAACCTCATGTGCCAGCACCGTTCGCATCCGGCCCCTCGCGTGAACACCGTGAGGCCCAGAAGGCACAGACAAGGGCATGGCATATGGCATTCTCACGCGCGAAGCTCATCACCGGACTGGTCGCCACCTCGGCACTCGTCCTCGCAGGTTGCTCGGGCGGTGGTGAGGACGACGCCGCCGGTGGTGGCGGCGAGTCCTACCGCATCGGCATCAACCAGCTCGTCCAGCACCCGGCCCTCGACTCCGCCACGGCCGGCTTCAAGGAGGCCTTCTCCGAGGCCGGCGTCGAGGTCGAGTTCGACGAGCAGAACGCCAACGGCGAGCAGGGCACCGCACTGACCATCGCGCAGCAGTTCGCCTCCGACGACCTGGACCTGGCCCTGGCCGTGGCCACCCCGGCCGCCCAGGCGATGGCGCAGAACATCACCGACGTGCCGCTGCTGTTCACCGCGGTGACCGACCCGGTCTCGGCGGAGCTGGTGGACTCGATGGAGGAGCCGGGCGCCAACGTCACGGGCACCTCGGACGCCGCCCCGATCGAGAAGCAGCTCGAGCTGCTCAAGGAGATCGTCCCGGACGCCGAGCGCATCGGCATCGTCTACGCCTCCGGCGAGGTCAACTCGCAGGTCCAGGTGGATCAGGCCCGTGAGGCCGCGGGCCCGTTGGGCCTGGAGATCGAGACCCAGACCGTCACCACGGTCAACGAGATCCAGCAGGCCGTCGAGGCCCTCGGTGACGTCGACGCGATCTACGTCCCCACGGACAACATGGTCGTCTCGGGCATCGCCTCGCTGGTCCAGGTCGCCGAGAGCAAGCAGATCCCGGTGATCGCCGCGGAGTCGGGCACGGTCGAGGGCGGCGCCGTCGCCACCCTCGGCATCGACTACACCGAACTGGGCCGCCAGACCGGCGAGATGGCACTGCGCATCCTTCGCGACGGTGAGGACCCGGCCACCATGCCCGTGGAGACCGCCACCGAGTTCACCTACGTGGTCAACGAGGACGCCGCCGAGCGTCAGGGCGTGACGATCCCCGAGGACATCCTCGCCGAGGCTGAGAAGAAGTGATCGGGACCGTCGAGGTAGGCCTCATCTACGGGGTCATGGCGCTGGGGGTCTACCTGACCTTCCGCGTGCTCAACTTCCCCGACCTCACCGTCGACGGCAGTTTCACCACGGGCGCCGCGACGGCGGCCATGGGCATTCTCGCCGGCTGGAATCCGGTGCTCGCGACCCTCGCGGGTTTCGGAACCGGTTTCCTCGCCGGCACGGTCACGGGACTGCTGCACACCAAGGGCAAGATCGACGGCCTCCTCGCCGGTATCCTCACGATGATCGCGCTGTGGTCCGTCAACCTGCGGATCATGGACGGCGCGAACATCCCGCTGCTGCGCAGCGACACCGTGTTCACTCCCCTGAAGGACGCCGACCTGCTGGGCGAGTGGCCCGGGGTGGCCATCCTCGCGGTCGTGGTCCTGCTGCTCGGGTTGGTCGTCCTGTGGTTCCTCACCACCGACCTCGGCCTGTCCATCCGTGCCACGGGCGACAACGGCCCCATGATCTCCTCGTTCGGCGTCTCGACCGACTTCACCAAGACTCTCACGTTGGCCCTGTCGAACGGGTTCGTGGGCATGTGCGGCGCGCTCATCGCCCAGTACCGCGGTTTCGCCGACATCTCGATGGGCATCGGCCTCATCCTCGTCGGCCTGGCCTCGGTGATCATCGGGCAGGCCATCCTCGGCCAGCGCAAGCTTCTGCTCGCGGTGCTCGCCGTGATCCTGGGCGCCCTGCTCTACCAGCTCATCATCTTCGCGGCCCTCCGCGTCGGCCTGGATCCCAACGACATGAAGGCCGTCACGGCCATCCTCGTCGTGGTCGCGCTGCTGCTGCCCCGCTGGAAGGGCGCGGGCGGACGCTTCGGACGCAAACCCACCACCCCGGTCGCCGCCAACGAACGAGCGGCGGCGGGAACCGGGACCGCCGTCGGCGCGGGACCCGAATCCGCCGGCGCCGCCGCGACCGGCACCAAGGAGGCGTGACGATGCTGACCGTCACCGGAGTGTCCAAGACGTTCTTCCCCGGCACCGTGAACGAGCGCCGGGCGCTGCACGACCTCAGTCTCACGCTCGCCGAGGGCGACTTCGTCACGGTGATCGGTTCCAACGGCGCCGGCAAGTCGACACTGCTCAACGCCGTCTCCGGGCGGTTGCTCGCCGACAGCGGGAACATCGAGATCGACGGCACCAACGTCAACCGCCTGCCGCAGCACCGGCGCGCCAAGTACGTCGGCCGCGTCTTCCAGGACCCGCTCGCCGGGACCGCGCCCAACCTCACCATCGAGGAGAACCTGTCGCTCGCGCTGCTGCGCGGCCGCCGGCGGGGGCTCGGCCCGGGTCTGAGCAAGAAGCGCCGTGGCCGGTTCGCCGAGCAGCTCTCCATGCTGGAGCTCGGTCTCGAGGACCGGCTCACCGCCAAGGTCGGCCTGCTCTCGGGCGGACAGCGGCAGGCGCTCTCGCTGCTCATGGCCGGGTTCACCCAGCCGCGCATCATGCTGCTCGACGAGCACACGGCGGCTCTCGACCCGCAGCGTGCGGAGCTGGTCACCACGATCACCGAGCGCATCGTCCGCGAGGGCGGTCTGACCACCCTCATGGTCACGCACAACATGGAGCAGGCCATCCGCCTGGGAAACCGGCTCATCATGATGCACGAGGGCCGGATCGTCTACGAGGCCGACGCCGCGACCAAGTCCGCGCTCACCGTGCAGGACCTGCTGCGCGAGTTCACCAACATCAAGGGCGCGACCCTGTCGGACCAGGCCTTCCTCGGCTGACCCGCCCCACCCGCCGAGCGCGCCCCGCGCCGGCGGCGACCCGACCAGGCCCCGCTGGCCGCCACCCCGACCGGGCCCCGCCGCCGACCGCCCGGCCGCCCGTCGAGCAGAGGAATTCGCACACCCGCTTCTCGGGCGATACGCGCGAGATCCTCTTCTCGGCGCGCGTGGTGCTGTGGGCAGGGGTGCGACTCAGCGCTCGACGGCGCCAGCGGCCTCCCAGCCGTCGCCGCTGCGGCGCACGAGCCCCATCTGCTCGAACTCCTCGAACCAGCCCGGGGCCGGCCAGTCACCCCAGCGCTCGGCGTAGTGGGCGCCGTTGCGCAGCAGGTCGGCAAGGTGGTCGACCGGCGGATCGGCGACCGGGTGCCACCGGTGATAGGCATGGGCGCCGGCCACGAGCAGCACCGGCACGCGGCGGTACAGCACCCTGCGCCCGAAGTCGGTGTCCTCTGCGCCGTAACCGGTGAAGGCCTCGTCGAACCCGCCGAAGTCCGCGCGTAGGCGCGCCCACAGCGCCGGGCGCAGAGCGAACGACAGGGACCAGAACATCCCGAACTCGTCCGGCTCCAGCGCGCGGATGCCCCGGGCCGGGAACGGGCGTGCCGGGTGCGGGTCGGTGAAGGCTGGCAACTCGGCGGGGTCGGGGGCGCCGGCGGACTCGGGCAGGTAGGTGACCGGGCCCAGGCCCACGGCGCCGTCGGGCAGTTCGGAGTAGTACCACCCCAGGTCGGGGCCCGGCATGCAGTCGACATCGAGGAAGACGATCAGCTTCGCGCCCAGCTCGGCCGCTCTGTCTCCGCCGAGATTGCGGCTCCGGGCGACGGGCAGGTCGGGGCCGGCCTCCAGCTCCACGACCTCGACACCGTCAGCGGCGAGTTCCTCGGCCAGGTCGGCACTGCCCGGCCGCTCGGGCAGGACCACGACGTGCCGGGCGCCGGGCAGGTGCCGGGCCATCGCCCGACGTTGTGAGCGGAGGTGCTCGGCGCGACCGGGCGTGCAAACGGTCACCACCGCGATCGACGAGGCGGCGGTCACAGCGCGGCCTCCGCCGCGTGACGGGCCCCCTGGCCCGCCGCGTGACGAGCCCCGTGGTCCGCACCGTGGCCTTCCGTCTCGTGACCCGCGGCGACCGCGGTGAGTACGCCGGCCAGGCGTGCGGCCGCTCCGTCGACCTCCCACGCCTCCCGCAGGCCCGACCCGGCACCCGGGGTCGAGCGCGCGCGCTCGAGCGTGCGCCCGATCGCGTCGACCAGCTGCTCCACCGGGTCGTCGCGGCCCACGACCTCCGCCAGCCCCAGCTTCCGGAGGGTGTCGGCGGTGGCGTCCTGCTCGCCGAAGGGGCGCTCCTCGGGAGTCACGACGACGTGGGCGTCGGCGGCGGCGAGGTCGGCGATCGAACTCTGCCCGGCGGCGGTGATCACCACGTCGGCCCGGCACAACTCCTCCCACGGGTCGGCCACCCAGCGTCCGCCCGGCCCGCCGAGCGAGATCCACTCGACGTCGCCGAGTAGCCCGGGAACGGCGTCCCAGCGGGCGTCGTGGCCGGCGCCACCGGAGCCCCGCAGATGCAGGATCCTCGGTCGGCCACCGCCCCGGGCGCCCGGGTCGGGAGCGCGGTCGGCGAAGCGCGAGACCCCGCCGACGGGCACCAGCGGGCGGTCCGCCCCGGCGGGGACCGGCGCACCGGCGGCGCGCGGCCACCCGGCGACCAGGGCCGAACACACCCCGTGCGCGAGGACGTGCGGGGCGTCGTCGCGGCACCCCGGCAGCACGGTGGTGACCACGGGCGTCCCGGTCAGCCGCGCGGCCAGGGTCACCTCGACGGAGATGTCGCTCCAGAACACGTCCGGCGCGGTCCGGTCGATCCACCGGGCGATCATCGCCATGCGCTGACGGAGCCCGGTCTGCCCCAGCGGCACCCAGTGCAGCCTGCCTCCGGCGGTCGGGTCCGCCACCGGCCCGGCCTCGTCGTAGTCCAGTGGGAGCGGGAGGACCCGGATCCGCCCGGGGACGGGATTGGCGTCGTCGCGGATGCGGGCGGAGGTGAGTATGGTGACCTCGTCGTCCAGGTCGGCGGCGACCGAGAGCGCCCGCTGCACGTGGCCGTTGCCCTGGTGGTGGGCGTAGATCCCGATCACGACGCGGCGCCCACCAGCAGCCCGCGCAGGCGGGCTTCGAGCAGGTCGATGCGGGCGTCGTGGGAGAACGCGGCCGCGGCCGCGCGGGCGGTCGCGGCGCGGTCCAGCGTCAACGCGGCGGGGATGCCGGCCGCGAGGGCGGACGCGGGGTCACGGCCCGGTTCGACGAGCACGACGCCGGGTTGGCCGCTGAGGATCTCTCGGATGCCTCCACGCGCCAGTGCCACGACCGGGGTACCGCAGGCCAGCGCCTCGACGGCGGTGAGCCCGAACGGCTCCTCCCAGCACGGGGTCACCAGTGCGACCGCGGCCGAGGCGACGAGCGGGACGAGCGCGTCCCGACCGAGCGGACCGTGGTAGCACACGCTGTCGCCGGCGTCGCGCAGCCGGGGCGCGAGCACCCTCTCCATGTACCGGTCGTCGCCGACCCGGCCGGCCAGGTCGAGCCGGAGCCCGGTGCGCCGGGCCGCCTCGACCGCCAGGTGCGGGCCCTTCTCCGGAACGATCCGGCCGGTCCACACGGCGCGGGGACGGTCGGTGGGCCGGGTGCCGACCCGGGAGGTGCGCCCGGCGACCGGTCGGGCCGCAGCGGTGGTACCGGCAGCGGCGGGCCGAAAGGTGGAGCGGGCCCCAGTCCGCCCGGCGGCCCCTGTCCGGGGGCGCCAGACCTGCAGGTCGACCCCGTTGGGCAGCACCTCGGCGCCGTGAGGCACCCGCCAGGACCCCAGGACGGAGCGACTCACGGCGAGCACCCTGCCGGTCGCCGACCCCAGTCGGTCGAACGCCTCCTGCATGGGCGCCAGCTGCGGGCAGTGCAGGGTCGTGATCATGGGCGTGGCCATCGCGGCCGCGCGGACGAGCGGGACGTGCGACAGGCTGTGGTTGAGCACCACGTCGAACCCGGACACCGCCACGTGGTCCATGAGGCGCTCGAACTCCGCGGCGTCGGCCTCGTACCCGCCGGGCGGGTAGTAGCTGTCCCCGCGTCCGGTGGCGGCTGCCAGGGTGGTGAACTCGTGGCGCCGGTCGTGACCCTCGCTGCCGGCGGCGGCGTAGAGCGTGACACGGTGTCCTCGTGCGCGCAGGTCCCGCACCTCCTTGGCCACCACGACCTCGAGCCCACCGGCGTACGGCTCCCGGATGGGGAACCGCGACGGGCCGATCACTGCGATGTCGAGTAGATCCTCGTTGCGGGCGTCCACGGGCCCCCTCTCGTCTCGTCGCCCCCGGCGGGTGCGGGTGATGTCGGAACCTCTGATAGTGGCCCCCCTGGGGGCCCTCCGCCACCGCTGGCCACCCCCGGCGCTCACCAGCCGCCGAGCACCCTCTCGAGCCGCACCCCCGCGCCGTCGTCGTCGATGCCGCGGACGCCGGCGTGCGACGCCGTGACCGCGGTCGGCTCGGGTGGCTGCTCGCCCCAGTGGAGTTCGCGTGCGAGCGCCCGCGAGCTGCGGACCTCCGCGAGGCTGTAGCCCTCGTCGTCGTCCAGGGTCACGCTCCCCACCGGTGGGCACAGCGCGCGCAGGCGCCGCGGGTCGAGCGCCCCCGGCGCACAGGGACGGAGGATGTCGACGAGGACGGGGGGACGACGACGAGGGCCCGTGCCCGGCGTCCCGGGCCGCCACCACCGACCGCGCGTCCCGAGGGTCACCCTGGGGTCATCGGCGAAGAGTCGGGCGACCACGGCGGCGTCGGGTGTGGCGGGGTCGACGGTCACGGCCACGTCGCCCCAGGCGAGCAGGGAGAGGCAGGTCGCGGCGGTGGAGCCGGTCCCGGCGAACTCGGGGCTGCCGGCGTGGACGTGGACCGCGACCGACGGCAGGGCGAAGATCCCGGCGGACGGCCGGGTGAGCGGCGAGGCGATGAGGCCGGCCAGGAGGGCGGACTCGGCGTTCTTCTGGGCGAGTTTGCGCGCGAGCGGGTCGGACTCGTCGCGGTGATCGTCCGCGTGACCGCCGTCGGTGTGGTCGGCGTCGGTGTGCTCGGCGTCGGCGCGGCCGGCCCAGTCGGGGCCGTCGTGCCAGGCCACCGCGTCGGGTAGGTAGCGCAGGCGGCCGCCGGCCTGTTCGCAGCGCCACGCCAGATCCCAGTCCTCGCCGCCGTAGCCGACGATGTCCGGGTCGAACCCGCCGGCGAGGTCGTAGAGGCGGCGGTGCAGGCCGCAGGCGGCGGACAACACGCCCCGCCACAGGTCCTCGCCGCGGGTGAGGTCCGCCGTCTCCGCGTAGAACGCCGCAGGCCAGGCGGGGTCGGGGAGAATCTCGTCCGGCTCGACGGTCGGGTCGGCCCCGGTTCGGGTGGCGGCGAACCGGCCGTACCGCCGGCGGCCCACCGCGAGCAGGTCCGGGTGGCCGTCCAGCGCGGCGCACATCGTCGCCACGAAGTCGGGCCCCGGGACGGTGTCGCCGTCGAGGAACAGCAGGAGGTCGCCGTCGCCCGCGCAGGCGCCGAGGTGGCGCGCTGCCGAGGCGCGGAAGCCGCGATCATCCTGGCGCACGACGGTGACCTCGGGCGGGACCACCGGCGCGGTGCGAGAGCCGTCGTCGGAGACGATGACGCGAACGGTCCGTCGGGGGTCGCTCTGGTGGCGCAGCGCCGTGAGGATCCGGTCGAGCATCGGCTGGTCCTCGTAGAACGGGATCACCACGTCGACGCTCTTGGGGACGTCACTGCTCGGGACGTCACTGCTCGGGACGTCACTGTTCGGGACGTCACTGTTCGGTGCGTCAGTGCTCGCGGAGTCTGTCATGCGAGCCATCCCTCCCACGCCCGGCGGTACGCCCGGCCGAGGTCGGCCATCCCCGACGGCGCCGCCTCGCGACGGGTGGGGGACGGGTCGTCGAGGAGTCGGCGCAGGTCGCCGGCGAGATCCGCCCCGTCGGTGATGAGCAGGGAGCCGGGATGCCGGCGCTCCATCTCGCGGGTGTAGTCCGAGTCGTAGACCAGGGGGCGTCGCCCGGCCGCGGCCCAGGTGTTGAGCGACCCCGACGCCGACACGTTCCGGAACAGGGCGACGGGCACGGTGACCTCGCCGAGGACGCGGGCGAGGTCGTCGTCGTCGATCCGACCAGTCACCTCCGCGCCGCCACCGGCGGCCCGGACGGTCTCCAGCGCGGCGTGGACGTAGTCGTCGTGCCCCTCGGCGGGCGTCCCCAACAGGCGTAGTGACACGGCCTCGTCGCCGGCGTCGGCGAGCGCGGCGACGGCGGCGGCCACCACGTCGACGGCCTTCCCCGGGTGCAGGAATCCGAACACGCCCACCGACCGGGCGTCGGGGGTCAGGTCGGCGGGCGGCGCCAGGTCGGGGACGGGCAGCGGGATCACCGCGTCGACGGCGATGTCGGCCGCCGCGCAGAGGTGGCGCTCGTGCTCGGAGCTCACCACGACGAGCCCCGCCGCCCCCGCGATGCGCTGGTAGGCCCGCGTGCGCCGCCGACACCGCTCGGCGCCCTCCGCAGGCTGGGGGACGTCATGCAGGGTGACCGCGATGCGGCGGCCGCGCGCAAGGTCCTCCACGGTCATCGCGGCGTCGTCAGCGGTGGCGCCGAAGAGGGAATCGGTGATGTGCAGGTGGACCGGCACGCCGGGTCGGGCGTCGAGTACCTCGCGTACCCCGGCGACGTCCGCGACCTCCAGCACCTCCGTCCCGGCCGCGCGGGCGCACTCCACCGCGAACCGGGTCACCCCGTGTTCGGGCGGCCCCAGGGCGAGTGTGATCGGTGCGATTGTCAGCGGCGCGCGCTGCTCGCCGGCATGCCCTCTGCTCACCTCAGCCCCAGCATCTCGATGCGGGCGGCGTGCCGACGCAGGCCCTCCTCCACCACTCCGGGCGTGGCCGCGTACCAGTCGAGGTGGGCGTCGACGATCTCGCGGCTGGGCACCGGGACGCCGTCGACCAGCCACTCGCCCGAGCGGGCGCCCCCGGTGCCATCACCGGCCACCAGGCCGAGCGCCCGTGCGACGGTCGACTCCACCGGCGCGCGCGTGGCGCCGAGGGGCTCGCGGTCGCCGATGCGGGGCGGGTCGGTGAGGAGGCCTGCGGGCAGGCGCTCGATGATGCGGTCGAACACCGTGGCCAGCGTGCGCCGGTCGGGGTGGTTGATGGTGTGCCAACGCGGGACCCCCGCGAGGAGGTCCGAGGCGACCAGCGTCCCGTGGGCCTGCTCGCGCACGCGCAGCGCCTCCACCGACTCGGTGGCCGAGGCCCGCGCCTGCTCGGGGGTCGGAGCGGCGTCGAGAACGCTCCGGTCGCCGGTCGCGGCGGCGACGATCGCCCGCAGGTCGTGGTACGGCGCGATCGGCGGGACCAGGGAGCGGTCGTGGGGCGGGCGGACCAGCACCTGGTACGGATGCAGTCCGGCGTACCGCAGGACGGGGGTCAGCACGACCGTGGCCGAGGCCGGCAGGCGCGCGGCGAGCTGGCGGTGTCCGAGCGGCAGGTCGCGGTAGTCGTTGCGAACGGGTTGGACGATCAGCACGTCCGTGCGGGCGAGGTCCGTCTCCAGGCCTGGCAGGTCGTCGGCCGTCATCTCGTACACCGGCCGCACGTCCACCACCCGGACCTCCGCGGAGGTCCGGAGCAGGTCGCGGTAGACGTCCGCCTGGCAGTTGCCGATGACCATGACGGTCGGGAGGTCGGGGGTGCTCACCGGGCCGAGCGTATGCAGGGGCCCAGGTGGCGGCAACCGGCGGGCGTGGCACGGTGGCGGGGTGAACACTGTCTCCTCTCCGACCCCGCCGCCGGTCCGGGTGCGCTCTGTGCCGGCCGGGCACGACTACGTCCGCCACGCCATCTCGCCCGCGGCCGGCGTGACGGTGCTCGCGGACCACGTGCTGGATCCGGCCGAGCCCGCCCGGTGGTGGCCGCACCCGGCGCTCGAGGCCGCCGACCGTCCCGAGGTCCTCGACGGGGCCGACCTCGTGCATGTGCACTTCGGCTACGAGCATCGCTCCCCCGGGCAGATCGCGGAGTTCGTGGCGGCGTTGCGGTCGCGGGGCCTGCCGCTGGTGGTCACCGTGCACGATCTGACCAACCCGCACGAGCCCGACCCCTCCGCCCATCTCGAGCGCACCGGCCACCTCGTGCGGGGCGCCGCCGCGGTGATCACGCTGACCCGCGGCGCCGCCGCGGAGATCCGCGAACGGTGGGGAGTCGACGCGCAGGTCCTCCCGCATCCCCGGCTCATGGCCGCGGAGGTCACCGAGCCGTACCGGCTCGCGCGGCTCGATCGCTCCGGAGGCAGGCGCATGGTCGGTGTGGTGCTGGGCTCGCTGCGCGCGGGAGTCGCCGGCGAGGAACTCCTGGCCCCGCTGGTCACCGCGCTGTCCGAGGGTGCCCACCTGACGGTGATGGTTCGCGCGGACGCCCTGGCCGCCGCGCGCGATGCGGAGCATCCCCGCCACGCGGCCGCGACCGCGCTCGACCGGCTCGACGCCCATCCGGACGTCGAGGTCCGTGCCCACGACCACCTGGCCGACGACGAACTGTGCGCGGCCCTGGCCGGATTCGACGCGCTCGTCCTGCCCCACCGCCACGGCACCCATTCCGGCTGGCTGGAGCTGTGCCGCGATCTGGGGCTGCCGCCGGTCATCCCGCGGATCGGGTACCTGGCCGAGCAGTGGGACCCCGGCGTGCTCGGATCGGGGTCGGCCGGATCGGGCACGGCCGTCTACGACCCGGGCCACCCCACCGCCGACGACCTGCGCCGGGCGCTGATGGCCGCCCTCGACGGCCCGCCGGTCCCGGCGCGCGCTCCCGCGTCCGAGGACGCCGCGGTCGCCGCCGCCCACGCCCGGATCTACCGACACGTGCTCTCCGCTGCTGCCGAGAGGTAGTGCAGCGGGGCGGACCCGGTCGGGTCGTCAGGCCTCCTGGCGACGGACCATCTCGCCGATCCACTCCGGCGCGTACGGCGAGGTGCAGTTCGGCGGCGTCGGGTAGTCACGCAGCACACCCAGGCGCTCGCCGATCTCCAGTGCGCGCGCCCGCAGATCCGGATGCTGGATCCCGATCTGGGCCAGGCACGTGTTCATCTCCCACTGCAGCCGTTCGTGGGCGCCGGCCATCTCGGCCTCGATCACGTCCAGCAGCGCGGGCAGGTCCAGCCCCTCGGGCTTCTTGGCCACCCGGTCGGCGGTGAGCGCCCAGCCGGCGGAGGCGACCACCGGGTCGGCGTCGTCCAACCACGCCACGCGCAGGTTCTCGGCGTGCGGGCCCTTCATCACGACGTAGCCGACCAGCCAGTCGTGGACCTTCCGGGTGCGGGCCTCGCGCAGCATCGTGTCCAGCTCGGTGGCCGAGAACTCCCTGGGCCGGCAGATGAGCAGCGCGAGCAGCCTCGCGGCCGAGTCGCCCGTGGCCCACAACTCCAGCGCCAGTGGATGGTTCTTCTTCACCCGCTTGGCCACCGCGCGAAGCTTGGTGAGGTTGACCGCGTGGTCGTCGCCGTGCCGCTCGTTGACCTCCAGGATCCGCGCGTCCTCGAGCTCCGCGAGTTCCGCCATCACCTCGTCGCGGGTCGGCGTTGTCGTCGTCGTCATCGTCGTCTCCTCGTCCGTCCCTGGCGGCACCGTGCGCGCCTCGCGGTGCTTCCCGTCCGCACCGCGTCGGCGCCCCGCCCGCACCTATACTCGCCGGGTGCGCCTGTGGAGCATCGATCCCGTCCTGCTCGACCGCGCCGCGCTGGTCGCCGGGTGGCGCGAGGGGCTCCTGGCCCAGAAGGTACTCCGCGGGCTGACCAAGGGCTATCGCAGCCATCCGCAGCTCGAGCGCTTCCGCACGCTCCCCGACCCGGTCGCGGGGGTCGCCACCTGGCTGCACGGGCTGGCCGACGCCGCCGAGGTGCGCGGCTACCGCTTCGACCGCACGCGCGTCGTCCTGCCGCCCGGGGCGGAGCGCCTGCCGCTCACCGACGGGCAGCTCGCGCTGGAGTGGGCGCACCTGCGGGTCAAGGTCACCGACCGTGACCCCGCGTGGCTGGACCGCCTCGTCGCACCGCGGCCGCACCCGATGTTCGACCTGGTCCCGGGTCCGGTGGCCGCCTGGGAACGCGCACCCCTACCGGAGGCCTGACATGCCGACACCGTTCGTCCGAGTGCCTTTGCCCGTGGTCCTCGCCCCCGCCGCGGTCTCCACGGCGCTGGCGTTGTGGCCGATCCGCCGACCGTTCGCCGCCGCGACCGCCGGCTGGGTGTGGAGCCTGCCCGCGCAGGAACTCCCGCTGCACGTCGGGGCGCTGGTCGGGGCCGCGACCGCGCCCGCCCTGGCCGGTCGGGCCGCACGCCCATCCGATCGCGTGGGGGTCGGCATCGCCGCGCTGACCTGGTCGGGGCTGGGCGTCGTGCTGTCGCGGCACCTCGCCGCGAAGGCCGTCCTCGACCGCGCGCTGGCCGAAGGGCTGGGCGACGGGCTGGGCGACGGGCCGGGCGAGGGGCTGGGCGAGGGGGAGACGACGACGAGACCGTCGGCCCTCCACCGCACGCCGTGGCCGAGAGTGCTGTTCCGCCCGTGGCCGCTGCGGCCGCGCGGGGTGCGGGCCCGCCGGGGCATGGTCTACGGACCGGACCCGAAGGCCAACCGCTTCGATCTCTACACCCGTGCCGGCTCGCCTGGAGCCGGCGGCGACGCTGGCGGCAGCGGTGGACATGGCGGCAACGGCGCCGGTGACGTGCGCGGGGTGCTCGTCCACATCCACGGTGGGCACTTCCGGGCCGGCGGCCCGAGCCGGGAGTCGCGAGCGATGCTGTTCGACCACGCCGCACGCGGGTGGGCGGCGATCAGCACCACCTACCACCTCTCGCCGACCCCGGAATCGGGATTCCCGCAGCACCTGGTCGACGTCAAACGGCTCCTGGGCTGGATCCGCACCGAGGGCCCGGCGCACGGGATCAGGGCCGACGCGCCGATCGTGGTGGCGGGCAGTTCGGCCGGGGCACACCTCGCGACGATGACCGCCCTGACCGGGGGAGATCCCCGATTCCAGCCGGGATTCGAGGACGCCGACACCACTGTCGCCGGCGCGATCGGGTTGTACGGCTACTACGGTCGCCTGGGCCTCGAGACCCGGGACGTCTCCGACCCCGTGCGGCACGCGGCATCCGGCGCCCCGCCGGTGGCGATCATCCACGGCACCCACGACACCTACACGCCGGTGAAGGGGTCACGCCGACTCGTACGGCACCTGCGCGCCGGATCGCCGAACCCCGTGGTCTACGCCGAACTGCCCGGAGCCCAACACGGGTTCGACGCGGTGCGCTCGCCGCGCTACCTGGCGGTCGTCGAGGCGGTCTCGAGATTCACCGACCGACTCGCCTGATGTGGGCAGCGAGCGCGCCTTGCCAAGCGTAGTGTCGCCCTGAGCCGACGGAACCCCATCACCGAGGAGCCCCGATGCCACTGTCCGGCGAGTACGAGCCCAGCCCGAGCGAGTGGGTTCGGATGCAGGTCGAGACCTACGAGAAGACCGACGGCGCGGAGGGCGGCGACCTCGCCGGCATCCCCGTGGTCATCGTGACCACCGTCGGCCGGAAGTCCGGCAAGCTGCGCAAGACCCCGCTGATGCGCGTCGAACACGAGGGGTCGTACGCGGCCGTCGCCTCGCAGGGCGGCGCTCCCACCCACCCGGTCTGGTACTGGAACATGAAGGCCGACCCGCACGTGGAGGTCCGCGACAGGGACCGGGTCGGCGACTACACGGCCCGCGAACTCAGCGGCCCCGAGCGAGACCGGTGGTGGGACCGGTCCGTCGCCGTCTACCCTGACTATCGCGACTACCAGCAGAACACCGACCGGATCATCCCTGTGTTCGTATTGGAGCCGCGCGATTAGGATCAGCGCGGGGCTCTCCGGGGCGGCGCCCCCCGCGGGACACGGGGAGGGCGCCGAATGAGTCGCACCGCTCTCGTCCTCGGCTGCGGGGGCACGATCGGTGGGGCCTGGATGATCGCCGCCCTCCACGCGCTCACCGAGCAGACGGGATTCGACCCCCGGGAGGCGGACGTCCTCCTGGGGACCTCGGCGGGCGCCGAGCTGGTGACCATGCTCGCCGGCGGCATCGGGGTCGACGAACTGGTCGATATGCAGCGCGGGCAGGCCTGCGACATGCGACTCCGCGAACACGTCGCCTCCACCCCGCCCGGGCGGCCGCCACTGCCCCGGCTCCCACTGCTCAACCCCGGTCTGCTCCGCACACGGTCCGGACTGGGCGCCCTCACCGGTATCGCGCCCACCGGCCGAGCCGACGCCAGCTGGCTGCAGCGGCTCGCCGAGGGCTTCGAGGTCGGCGCCTGGCTCCCCCACACCGGTGCCCGGATCGTAGCCTACGACGTCCTCGCCGGGGAGCGGGTACTGTTCGGCGCCCCGGGCTCGCCGATGGCCACCGTCGGCGAGGCGTTGCGCGCCTCCTGGGCGACCCCCGGGTGGATGCCGCCGGTGCCCGTCGGTGACCGGATCTTCGTCGACGGCGGCATGGGCTCCACCGCGTCCGTGGACCTGATCGGGCCGGAGGACGCCGACCTCGTGTTCGTCCTCGCCCCCATGGCCTCGGCGCCCGGCGTCCGCGTCCCCGGCCGGGGCGGCGGGATCGAGTACGGGCTGATCCGCCGCCCGATGTCCACCCAGCTGCACGACGAGGTCGCCGCCGTCCGTGCGCGCGGCGCCACCGTCGTCCCGATCCTGCCCACCACCGTCGACCTCGCCGGCCTCGGCGCCTACTTCATGAACGCCTCCCGACGGGAGGCGGCGTTCGAGTCGTCCATGGTGACCGCGCCGGACACCGTCCGCGATGCGCTGACGGACAACGCGGTCGACGTGTGAGTCCGGGTCGATCGCGCGAGGGGCGCGAGCCGCGCGTGGTGATCGTCGGGGCCGGGGTCGCCGGCATCACCGCCCTGCACGTCTTCCGCGAGCGCGGCTTCGCCGACGTCACCGTGCTGGAGAAGGGCTCCGACGTCGGCGGGGTCTGGTACTGCAACCGCTACCCGGGCCTGACATGCGACGTGCCGTCCCAGCTCTACCAGTTCCGGTTCGCGCCGAAGCCCGACTGGTCTCGCGTGTGGGCCGACGGCGCCGAGATCCAGCGCTACCACCGCCGGGTCGTCGACGACCTCGGCCTGGCCGGGCACATCCGGACAGACACCCCGCCACGGAACTCCGCCAGTCCGGGGACGTACTACCGCGCCATCCAGCGCAGCGACGCCGAGCTCGTCACCGACGCCATCGCGCAGGTCACCCCGGACGGGATCCGCACCGCCGACGGCACCGAGCGGCCCGCCGACGTGATCGCGCTGGCGACCGGCTTCCGCGCGCACGACTACATGCGTCCCATGGAGGTCGTCGGACGCGACGGCCGCACCCTCGAGCGCGAGTGGGCCGACGGCCCGCGCGCCTATCAGATGACCGCCGTCCCGGGCTTCCCCAATGCGTTCACCGTGCTGGGCCCCAACTCGGCTCTTCCCAGATGAGGGTGTAGGTCGGCCGGGCGCGTCGGTCCGCAGATAGACGTCGAGATCTCCCGACGATGGAGGTTCCTACGCCATCCATCCGAAAGACCTCGACGTGTCCGACGCTACCCCGCCGGCCGGCTTCGGCCGCCCTGACCTGACCGCCTTCGCGGCTCATCCCAATCGACCCTGATCGGGTCTGCTGACCCCCTCGACGAGAACGGAGCGACATCACAGCCACCCAACCCCGACCGTCCGGGAAGCCGGGACACGTCACATGGCCTGTGCTGCGGGCGTGTCGAGTGGGTCGTCCAGGGGCGACGCAGGAGCGTCGACGCGACGTGCTGAGAGGTGGTTCCAACCGGGCGCTAGGACACTGGCTACAGGCATGGCGATAGGTCAGGAACGGCGTCGCTCCCTGCGCAGGAGGGAGCGCAGAGTCTCGGCGTTCGCGTAGCCGACACGTAGCGCGATCTCGGCGGAGGTGAGGTCCGTGGTTGCTGAGAGGTGCCGAGCTCGTTCGATGCGAAGCCGTTGGACGAAGCCGAGCGGAGTGAGGTTGAGCGCCGCACGGACTCGTCGTTCGAGGGTGCGCCGGCTGGTGCCGAGCGACTGCGCGATGAAGGCGACGTTCAACGGTTCGTCCAGGCGGGCGCGCACGAAGCGTTCGAACTCGACCACGATCGGGTCCTCGTGCCGGAGATGTTCGTAGGCGACGAAGGCCGCCTGCGACGGGCGCTCGTCGATGATGAGGAGCTTGGCGACATGTTGGGCCAGGTCGGGGCTGATCGATCGCACGAGTGAGAGCGCGAGGTCGATGTGGGCGAACGCGGCGCCGGCGGTGACGAGGTTCCCGTCGACCACGACCATGGTGTCGAGATCGAGGGCGACGGTCGGATAGCGCTTCAGGAACTCCGGCCCCAGGAACCAGCTGGTCGTCGCCCGCCGATGATGCATCCGTCCGGTCTCGGCGACAGCGAACACGCCGGTGCACGCCGCGGCGATCCGGGTGGTCGCCTCGTCGAGGCGCCCGAGCGAGGCGATGACCGAACGAGCATCTCGGCTCTGGAGGGCGTCGTTGGTAGCGGCGGCCGTAAGGGTTCCAAGCGCAGGGACGACGACCACGTCGAACTCTGCGGACTCCGACAGCGGGTGGTCCACCGACAGGGTCATCGATGCCGTCGTGGTCACTCGCCGTTTCGGACCGAGGATGGCGAGTGTGATCGGGTCGATCCGCGGGTCGACATCGCCGCGGGCTCCGTCGGCCACCCGCACGATGTCGATGATCGACGCGATAGCCGAACCGAAGCAGCCGTCGATCGCGATCAGTCCGATACGCATGGCGTAAACAATAGCAATGCTGCCGTATACGCCACTTCCCACCGGCCCTCGCTCGTCATACGCTGAACTCGTCCCACGAAGAACCCCGATTTCTAGGAGAGTCCCTCATGTCCACACCCGCATCACTTCCGTATGCCTTCGTCGCCAAGATCGTCGCGGCCGATGGACAGCACGACGCGCTCGCCGATCTGCTCGCCGGCGCTGTCGCACTCGCCAACGAAGAAGCAGGAACGATTGTCTGGTTCGCGGTCAGGACCCACGCCGACACCTTCTGGATCTTCGATGCATTCCCCGACGAGTCCGCTCGCGACGCCCACGCCAACGGCGCCATCGTCGCAGCCCTGACGGACAACCAGCACCTCCTCGGCGCAGCACCCGAGATCTTGGCGGCCGACGTCCTCGCGTCCAAGCTCCCGTAGTCCGCCAACGCACGAGACGATCGCGCCCCGCCGAGCCGTCGCCAGGTCGCGACGCAACGCCATGCTGCGTTTCCGAGCGGTGCGAGGCCTATCGGCACACGGACAGGATGCAGGCCACGAGCGCTCAGCCGGCGAGGGGTCCGTCGCAGAGAAGAGCGACGTCGGTGTCGGGCAGAGCCGTGAGGCCAGCGCATCGCACGACCACCAGAACCGAACCGCCCCTGCCCTGCGTTTTCGCAGGTCAGGGGCGGTTCGCCGGAGCCGTCTGTCGGAATCGAACCGACGACCTAATCACGTCGGCTTTGCGTCTATCGCTTGATGCGCCCACTGGGCGAGCGATCCGCTGACCTGCGCAAACGCCGAGCGTGGGGGACGCCGCCATCCGGTGGTGACCGACGACGACCGACCAGTACCGACCGTTTCACCGGAGCTTGCGGCGGCGTCGAAGCCGAGCAAGCTCCATTCCTTTAGCTCACCGCGCCCTCATCCTCGCCGGTCCCGTCGTCGTCGAAGACGTTTCAGGGGTCTTCTCAGATGACGGTGTAGGTCGGCCAGTCGCGTCAGTCCGCAGATAGACGTCGAGGTCTCCCGACGACGACCGACCGTGCTGGAAGTTGTAGTGCGCCGCTACCGCTGTGCCGACTGCGGACACGTGTGGCGCCAAGACACCAGCGCCGCGGCGGAGCCACGCGCGAAGCTCTCGTGCACCGGGCTGCGGTGGGCGCTGGAAGGGATCGTGGTCGCACACCTCACCGTCGCCCGTGTCGCCGAGGGACTCGGGGTCGCGTGGGACACCGCCAACAACGCGGTCCTGGCTGAAGGCAAGCGGCTGCTGATCAACGACCCCACGCGGTTTGAGGGCGTGAAGGTCATTGGCGTCGATGAGCACGTCTGGCGCCACACCAGGCGTGGCGACAAGTACGTCACCGTGATCATCGACCTCACCCCGGTCCGCGATGGCGCCGGCCCAGCAAGGCTGCTGGACATGGTCGAGGGCCGGTCGAAGGCGGCGTTCAAGACCTGGCTCGCCGACCGCGACGACGCCTTCCGTGACGCCGTCGAGGTGGTCGCGATGGACGGCTTCACCGGGTTCAAGACCGCCGCTGCAGAGGAGATCCCGGACGCGGTCACGGTGATGGATCCCTTCCACGTCGTGCGCCTGGCCGGTGACGCCCTCGACAGGTGCCGGCGCCGGGTCCAACTCGCGATCCACGGGCACCGTGGGTTCAGGGACGACCCGCTCTACAAGTCGCGGCGCACGCGGCACACCGGCGCGGACCTGCTGACCGACAAGCAGAACGACAGGCTACGCGCGCTGTTCGTTGATGACGCTCACGTCGAGGTCGAGGCGGCCCGGGGTGTCTACCAGCGCATGATCGCCGCCTATCGCCACGAGGACCGGCAACGTGGCCGCGAGCTCATGGAGAAGCTGATCACCGACCTCAGCGCCGGCGTCCCCAAGGTGCTCACCGAGCTCACCACCCTGGGCCGGACCCTGAAGAAGCGAGCCGCTGACGTGCTCGCCTACTTCGAACGACCCGGCACCAGCAACGGGCTGACCGAGGCGCTCAACGGACGGCTCGAACACCTGCGCGGCTCCGCACTCGGGTTCCGCAACCTGACCAACTACATTGCCCGAAGCCTGCTCGAGACCGGCGGCTTCAGACCCCAACTCCTACACCCCCGATTGGGATGAGCCCCCAACTCCCCCACCGGCTCGATCTCACTGCAGCACACCGCCGAGCTCACCGCCCGGTACATCGCCCACTGGATCGAACTCCTCCGCGAGGGCGCGATCCGGTCGGTGGAGGTGACCGAGGAGGCGACCGCCGAGTTCAACGACGACGTCGCCGGGGCGATGGGGCCGACGGTCTGGAACACCGGCTGCCACTCCTGGTACTTCCACGACGGCGGCACGATCGACCTGTTCCCCTTCGACCGGGCGCGACTGGCCGAGCTCATGAGGGAACCGGACCACTCGCACTTCCGGGTGGGCTGAGTGCCCGGTGCCGCTGGGTGCGCCGGGCTGGCGCGCCCGGGCTAGCTAGCGGGCCGCCCGCCGGTTGACCGGCCGGGTCCCGTCGCCCAGGTCCGGTCGGGGGAGGCGCCGGCCCGGGTCGGCCAGACCGACGACGTGGCCGTCCGCCGACAACCGCGTCATCGCCTCGAGCAGCATCCGGCGCGCGCTCGTGTTGACCGAAGACACGCGGCTGAGGTCCAGGGTCACCTCGCTCGGCCCCTCGGGGATCTCGGCGAGACGCCGCAGGACCTGCTCGGCGCTGGCGAACGTCATGGGGCCCTGCAGCCGGAAGGTGCGGCGCCCGGAGATCTCGTCGAACCGCACCGAACGGACGGCCTCCACGTCCGTGACGGTGGTGTTCATCAGGTGCAACTCGAGATCGTGGGACAGCCGCTCGAAGGTGCGCACACCCTCCACGCTGTGGCCGTGCTCGTCGAGTCGCGGGGAGAACACCCCGAGCCCGACCTGCCCGGGCAGGGCACCGAAGATCCCGCCCGACACCCCGCTCTTGGCGGGGATCCCCACGGTGGACATCCAGTCCCCGGCGGCGTCGTACATCCCGCAGGTGGCCATCACGGCGAGCACCTGCCGGGCGACCGGCGCCGAGACCACCCGCTCCTTGGTGACCGGGTTGATGCCGCCCGTCGCCAGCGTCACCGCCATCACCGCGAGGTCGCGCACGGTCACCCGATAGGCGCACTGCCGGGTGTAGCCGCGCACCACCTCATCCGGGTCGTTCGCGATGATCCCGCCTGCGCGCACAAGGTTGGCCATGGCCCGGTTGCGGAACGCCGTTCGCAGCTCGGAGTCGAGCACGGCGTCGTCCACTCCGAGCTCGCGGCCCGCGAAGGCGGACAACCCCTGCCTCACCGCCTCGTCACGGTCGTCCTGGGTCGCGTCGGGCTCGCTCACCAGCGTGTGCGTGGTGATGGCCCCGATGTTGATCATCGGATTGCGCGGCCGGCCCGTCTCTCGGTCCAGGGAGATCTGGTTGAACGCGTCCCCGGACGGCTCCACCTCGACCTTCTCCAGGACCGCCTCGATTCCCCGGTCCCGCAGCGCGAGCGCGTAGACGAACGGCTTGCTCATCGACTGGATGGTGAACTCGGCGTCCGCGTCCCCGGCGGTGTAGACGATGCCGTCCATCGTGCAGGCGGCCACCGCGAACCGGTCGGGGTCCACGGCCGCGAGTTCGGGGATGTAGTCGGCGAGCCGGCCGGCGTCACCGTTCGAGCAGGCGTCGCGGATCTCGAGCAGATAGTCAGGTACCGGCGTCTTCACGCCACCAGCGTGTCATGCCGGAGGGCCCGGGGCGGCGTGTGCACCGCCCCGGGCCCTCCGGCACCGCGAACCGGTCGCGGCCATGATCGTCGTCAGCGCTCGTGGTAAGTGGTCGTCAGTGGTCGTGCTCAGTGATCGTGGTGGTCGTCCGCCTTGGTCGGGTGGACGGTCCCGTGCTCGTGCTCCGGCGGACCGTACAGCGAGTACACCTTGAGGTCCTCCTCGCCGGTGTTGGTGACGTTGTGCCAGCTCCCGGCGGGCACGAGGATGACCCAGTCGTCGGAGACCTCGCGCACGAAGTCGAGCTGATCCTTCGCGGGGCCCATCTCGACCCGGCCCTTCCCTGCCTCGACGCGCAGGAACTGGTCGTGGTCGTCGTGGACCTCGAGACCGATGTCGTCCCCGGGCTTGATGCTCATGACGGTCAGCTGCATGTGCGATCCCGTCCACAGCGTGGTGCGGTAGTTGTCGTTGGCGAGGGTGGCGTCCTCGATGTCGACGACGAACGGGTTCGGACCCTGATCGGTGGGGCTCATCGATGCTCCTGCTTCTTCGTAGACGGGTGTACGCGGTGGCCGGCGGCCAGCGTTCCGTCTCGAGTTTCGACGACTCCCGGGACGCTCGCAAGCAAGGGCATCCTCCCGAGGCGCGGCCCGGGGGGCCTGTCCCCATCCCGTCACGGGTCCACAACGATCAGGCCACGAGGGTTCACGTACCCCCTGTGCAGTGCGGACACTGACGGGCAACCCCGACGAAAGGAAGCTTGATGAAGCGGACGATCGCAGTGACGGGAGCCATCGGGCTCGCGGTGTTCATGGGAGCGTGCGGCACCGACGATGACGGTGGCACGACCACGGCCGACGAGACCACCACGGAGATGATGACGGAGGAGACCACCACCGACGAGACCACGACCGACCAGACCACCACCGAGGAGACCGGCGCTGCGGCCGAGGGCGACATCGTCGACACGGCGAACGCCGCGGGCGACTTCACCACCCTCACCCAGGCCATCGAGGCCGCGGGCCTGACGGAGACCCTCAAAGGGCCCGGTCCGTTCACGGTCTTCGCCCCCACAGACGAGGCGTTCGAGGCCCTGCCCGAGGGCACGCTGGACGAGTTGCTGGCCGACCCCACGGGCGACCTGGCGCAGATCCTGCAGTACCACGTGATCGAGGGTGAGGTCCCCGCGGCCGACGTCCTCGAGATGGACGGCCAGACGGTCGCGACCCTCCAGGGCGGGGAGCTCACGGTCGAGGTGGAGGGCGAGAACGTCGCCCTCGTCGACGGCAACGGCACGCGCATCAACGTCGTCCAGACCGACGTGGACGCCACCAACGGCGTCATCCACGTCCTCGACGGAGTCCTGATGCCGCCCGCCTGACCCGCCGGTGACACTCGCTGCGCCCCGACCCGGCCCTTCCCCGACCGGCCGGGGCGCGGCTCATGTCAGCCGTTCGTGTCAGCTGCGCGCGCCAGCCGGTCGGGTCAGCGGGGCGTGTCGTACCTCTTGAGGTCGCTGGTGGCCGGGCCCTCGATGAGCTCGCCACACGCCGAGAAGCGGGACCCGTGCCAGGGACAGTCCCACGACCGCTCCACGTCGTTCCACGTCAGCGCGGCTCCCATGTGGGGGCACAGCAGGCCGACGCGGCAGGTCTCGCCGTCGTCGCCCGTCGCCTCCCCCATCGGTCGGATACTCGGCCGTGGCTTGCGCACGATCGCCTGCGCCGCGGTCGCCGCGAGCTGGACGGGCACGTCCGCGAACAGGGGCACGGCGTTCTTCGCGATGCCCGTGATGCTGGGCTTGCCGAACGACACCCGCGGGTCCACGCCCTCGAGCCGGTCCACCATGATCCCGGCCGCCGCCGGCGCGCCCGTGAGGCCCCACTTGCTGTAGCCGCCCGCGAAGTGCACGCGCCCCTTGCCCCACGGCAGGGGCCCGGACTTGGGCAGCATCGTCACCGGGTGGAAATCCTGCGCGGACCAGCCGTGGGTCATCGTCGCGCCGGGGAAGTACTTCTCCGCGTACTCCCGCAGCGAGTCGATCTTGGACGCGGTGCCCGTGGCGGTGCCGGTGCGGTGCCCGTTGCCGCCGACGAACAGCACCTCACCGCCGGGTGAGGGCACCGTCCGCAGCGAGCGGACCGGGCTCTCGACCGAGCCGTACATCCCCTCCGGCAGGCCTCCGGAGTAGTCGAACGCGCAGAGGTAGGACCGCTCGGGTTCCATCGTCGCCACGGTCGGGCCGCGGTCCAGGGCCGGGGACGCGGTCGCCAGCACGACGTCGCGGGCGGTCATCGTGCCCGGATGCGCGGTGACCTCGACGAACGCGTCCTCCCCTGTCCCCTGCGCTGTGAGTCCGGTGACACGGGCGTGCTCCACGATCCGCACGCCGAGGGCCGTGGCCGCGCGGGCCAGCGCCGCGAGCGCCTCCACCGGGTCGATCTGCATCTGATCCGGCAGCTCCACGGCGGACCGGGCCGGGAACGGCACGTCCACCCGGTCGTACCAGCGGGCGGGCAGACCCAGGTCGACGAGGGTCTTCATCTCCTTGCGCAGGGTCGACGTGCCCATCCGTCCCTTGGAGAACGTCACCGCACGCCGACGCTGGGAGTCGACGCCGTGGGTCTCGCAGAACTCGGCCCACCAGTCGAGTCCGTACCGGTTGGCGTCGGCGTACGCGCGCGCCGTCTCCAACCCGTGCTTGGAGCGGATGCTCGACAGTCGGGTGCCCTGCAGGACCGAGACCTTGGCCGTGGTCGCGCCGCTGGCCCCCGCGCCCACCGTGTGCGCCTCCAGGACCACGACCGCCTTGCCGCGCGCGGCGGCCATCAGCGCCGTGATCAGGCCGGTGAACCCGGCCCCCGCGATCACCAGGTCGACGTGCTCGCCGTCCGGGAACTCGGCCGCCGGGGAATCGATCGTCGTGCGTCGCCAGAATGAAGTGCCCATCGTGCGCCTCCTGGAGGGTGCTCGCCGCGGATGTCGCTGGCGCTCACAGTAAGACCGGTCACGTCCCCCCGCATCCGCTCCTCCGGCCGCCGGTCTCCCCACCGGCGGCCGGCCGGCTACTTCGCGGTGAACCCCGCGTCGACGGGCATCGTCACCCCGGTGACGTGGCGGCCGGACTCCTCCACCAGGTAGAGAACGGCCCGCGAGATGTCGATGGGCTCGAGCATCGGCACGGGCAGGGCGTTGCCCATCGTGTGGCCCTCGGGGTTGTTCGCGAACCACCTGGCCATCTCGTCGTGCGCCACCATCGCGGTCAGGACGCCGGCCGGGTGGATCGTGTTGATGCGGATGTTGTGCGGCGCGAGCCAGATCATGAAGCTGCGCATGAGCCCCACCACCCCGTGCTTGCTGGCTGTGTACCCCGTGGCCGCGCCTGACCCGTCGCCTCCCCGCCCGGACAAGCCGTTGGTCGACGAGATGAGGACGATCGACCCGCCCTCTCCGCGCTCGATCATCAGCGGGGCGATGGCGTGGACCGTGTTCCACACCCCCACGAGGTTCACCATGATGGTGTCCAGGAACGCCTGCTGGGCGTCCGGTTCCTCGCCGCGCTGGGAGTTGATCCCCGCGTTGGCCACCACGATGTCCGGGACGCCGAAGCGCTCCCGGCAGGCGTCGACCGCCGCCGCGACGTCCGCCGGCTCGCGCACGTCGCCCGTCACCGCGACGATCTCCCCGCCGACCGCCTCGACCTCGGCGACCGTCTGCTGCAGGTCATCGGCGGTTGCCAGCCCGTAGGGGACGGTGTCGATGTCCTCGCAGATGTCCATCGCGAGGATCCGCGCTCCCCGCCGGGCGAGCTCCACGGCGTGACTGCGCCCCTGCCCCCTCGCCGCGCCGGTGATGAAGGCGACCCTGCCCGCCAGTGACTGTTCCTGACCCATGTGTGAACCGCTTTCCGATGCGATGAGTTGACTACCGTCAGGATTCAAGCACCGGCCGGGCGCCCGCGGACGGAGATCATCCGGATCCGAGCCGCTCCAGTACCCGTCGGAGCTCCACCGCGAAGTCGGCCGCGTCGCGCGAGGAGAGCCGCGCGAAGCTCAGCACCAGGCCGGACACCGCGTGCTGCGCGGCCTGCCCGCCGAGCGATCGCGTGCGCCACCCGGCCCGCTCGAGCGCGCGCACCACCTCGTCGTCGTCATATCCGGGCAGCGCCACGCACAGGTGCAGGCCCGCTTCCACGCCCGTGACCTCGAGGTCCGGGCGTTCCCGGCGCAGCGCCGCCACGAGCCTCGAACGGCGGTCGCTGTACACGCGCGCCGCCCGCGCCAGGTGTCGGTCCATCGCGCCCGAGGTGATGAACGCGGCCAGCGCCTCGGCGGGCAGCGTCGACGGGCCCCGCCGGTGGACCGCGAGCCAGCGCTCGACCTCGCGGCGCATCGCCGTCGGCGGCAGGCACCACGCCACGCGCAGGTCCGGGGCCACGGATTTGGACGACGTGCCCACGTAGGCGACGTGGTCGGTGGCCGCGGGGAGGCTGACCAGCGCGGGCAGCGGGGCGACGCCGTAGCGGAACTCGCCGTCGTAGTCGTCCTCGATCACCAGCGACCCGCTCCGACGCGCCCACTCCACGAGCGCGACCCGGCGGTCCACGCTCATGCGGTGGCCGAGCGGGAACTGGTGCGCGGGCGTGGTGAAGACGATCGCCGGCTCCGACCCCAGCCGCGCCGCGTCGAGGCCGCCGGGCTCCGCCGGATGAAACCGCACCTCCAGGCCCTGCTCGCGGGCCATGAGCACCGCCCCGCGGTACCCGGGGTCCTCGGTGTGGAACCGCACGGTCGCGGACCCGGTCCGCCCCTGGTTTGCGGCGGCGAACGACGCGCACAGGGCCGCGATCGCCGACCGCGAGCTGTCGAACAGCACCGGGTCGCCCGCGGCGATCCCCCGATGACGGCGGAGGTGATCGGCCACCGCCACGCGCAACGCCGGGCTCGGCTCCTCCCACGGGTTCAGGCCCGCCAGACCCTGCGCCGCGGCGGCGCGCACCGCCGACCGCCAGGCACGATCGTCGATGAGGGAGGCATCGGGGATCCCGGGACGGAGATCGCGCGGCGACCGGCCGCGGCGCGGTGCGGGCGGAGCCGGCGCCGGGGGCGCGGGCGCGGGCGCGGGTGACGCAGTGGTCGCCGCCGAAACCTCCGGTGACGAGGTGCGGGTGCCCTGCCGGATGAGTGGCGACGACGACGAGGTTCGGCTGACTCCGCGCGTCCGCGCCCCGGCCCGTGCCGCCTGACCGGCTCCGGCGGCGACCCGGGTCCCCGACCCCTGGGTGGAGACGACGAAGCCGGCCGCCGACAGTTCATCGAACGCGCGAACCACGGTCCCGCGGGACAGTCCGGTCTGCTCGGCGAGCGCGCGCGTGGAGGGCAGCCGGTCGCCGTCGGCCACGGATCCGCCGGCGACCAGGTCGATGATCGCGTCCGCCAGCTCCGCAGCCCCCGACACCCGCCCCACCACCAGGGATCCGGGGCGTGCGGTACGGGCCATGGGGTGAGCGTATGCCACGACACCGCAAAGTGGTCTCACGCATCTGCGCAAAATGGACCTCCCGGGGGCGCCACTTTCGGGGTGGGATGGGTTCCATGACGACCTACCGCCAGTCCCGACGACTCCACGACGTGCGCTACGACGTGCGTGGCCCGATCCTCACCGAGGCGATGCGCCTCGAGGCCGAGGGACACGACATCCTGCGGCTCAACCTGGGCAACATGCACCCCTTCGGGCTCACCGCCCGGCCGGAGCTCGTCGACGCGGTGGCGGCGGGACTCGCCGCCGGGCAGGCCTACTCCGACTCCCGCGGCATCCCCACCGCCCGCGAGGCCGTGGCGGACTACTACCGCCGACACGGGATCGGTGGCGTCTCGCCCGAGAACGTCTTCCTCGGCAACGGCGTGAGCGAACTCATCACGCTGGTCCTGCAGGCCATGGTCGACCCCGGCGACGAGATCCTGGTCCCCGCCCCCGACTACCCGACCTGGACGGGCGCCGTGAACCTCACCGGAGGCGTGCCCGTGCACTACCTCGCCGACGAGTCCGACGGCTGGAACCCGTCGCTCGAGGACATCGAGTCCAGGGTCACCCCACGCACCACCGCCCTGGTCATGATCAACCCCAACAACCCCACGGGCGCGGTATACAGCGAGGACACCGTCCGGGGGATGGCCGACATCGCGCGCCGCCACGGGCTCGTCCTGCTGTCCGACGAGATCTACGAGAAGGTCCTCTTCGGCGACGCCCGCCACCACCACGCCGCGCGGGCGGCCGGCGACGACGTACTGTGCCTGACCTTCGGCGGGCTGTCCAAGGCGTACAGGGTGTGCGGCTACCGGGCCGGCTGGGTGGTCGCGACCGGCCCGATCTCCCACGCCACCGACCTGTTGGAGGGACTGACCCTGTTGTCCAACATGCGGGTCTGCCCCGGCGTCCCCGCACAGCACGCGATCCCCGTCGCCCTGGCCGAGGACTCACCGTGGGGCCACGACGTGGTGGACCCGGACGGTCGACTCGAGCGGCAGCTGGCCCGGACCACCGAGCGCCTCAACGCCATACCCGGCGTGAGCTGCGTGGCGCCGCGGGGCGCGCTGTACTGCTTCCCGCGCCTCGACCGCGAGATGTTCGGCATCTCCAGCGACGAGCAGTTCGCCCTGGACCTCCTTCGCTCCGAGCACGTGCTGGTCACCCACGGGACCGGCTTCAACTGGCCCGAACCCGACCACTTCCGCATCGTGTGCCTGCCGGAGGCGCCGGTGCTCGACCGGGCGCTCGACTCGATCGCCCGGCACCTGGACCGCCTGCGGCTGGCCGCGGCCTGACCAGCCGCCGCATCGACCCCGTCGACTCCATCGAAAAGACAGTTCCGCACACGTCGCGCGAGAGGCGGGTGTGCCGAACTGTCTTCTCGACGGGCGTGCGCGGGGGGCTTCCGCCGGGGATCAGTTCTGGAGAGCCGGCTTGATGTGGTCCCAGCCGGGCGTGATGTAGTCGACGAACGTCTGCCACCCGTGGAGGCCCTCGTCGCCGTAGTCCACGCGATGCGCGATGCCGTGGCGGTCGAGTTCGCGGGAGAAGCTCCTGGCCCCCTCGATGACCCCCTTTTCCAGCACCAGGCCCTGCAGCATGGCGAAGTAGTCGTCGCCGTAGTTCCGGAGATCCCCTTCGGAGATCGCCAAGCCCCCGGTCGCGAAGTACACCGCGGTGCCCTCCAGACCCTCCGGGTGGGAGATCGTGTCGTGGTACTTCCACAGATCGCTTCCGCGCGGGCCCCACATGTTGGCGGAATCGCCGCCGCGCCCATCCACCGAGCCACGGACCGACTGGTAACCCAGCTCGTCGGTGGTCGAGTAGTAGCCGGAGAGCGCCATGACGCCGTCGTACAGCTCCGGGTAGGTGGCCGCCAGGTGCATTGCGGCCTGCGCACCCATCGACGCGCCGGCGATTCCGTTCTTGCCGTTGTGCTTCGTGCCCCGGGTCGCCAGTTCCGCCTCGACGAGGTCGGGCAGCTCCTCGGTGAGGAACGTCTCCCACTTGTTGTAGCCGAAGACCTCGTCCTCGCTCTGCCAGTCGGACCAGTACGAGGAGGGGCCTCCCGTGGGTGTCACCAGGTGGACGTTCTCCTCGGCCATGCGCGCGGGCATGTTTCCGGCCCGCTTCCAGCCCGAGTTACCTTCGACCGAGTCGACCCCGTCGAGGAGATACAACACGGGCGCCGACCCCTTGTCCGTCACGCGGGACGGGAGCACCTCGAGCACGATCTCGCGCTGCATGGCGGCGGAGGTGACGAGCCAGTGCTCGTACTCTCCGTGCTGGGTGATGGCGCGGAGCTCGACCGAGTCGATCGAGTCGTCGCGCGGTCGCGGCGGGTTGGGAAGCTCCACGTATGACCCGGTGCCGCCGAGCGGGATGTTGGTGGAACCGGCCGACCCGAGCGACCCGAGTGTCGAGCCCAGCGGAAGGGAACCGGCCGCAGACCCGATCAGCTCCACCTCCTCGAGTCCCAGGGACGAGGTGTCGATATCGCCGCCGATCTGGGCGGAGGCGGGCGCGGCGAATCCCAGGGACAGGATGGCCGCGAGGACGGTGGCGGTGACGGTTGCGCGGCGACGGACGCGGGTGTTCATCGGGGTCCCCTCATTGTGAGTGTGGCCGAGGTGGGTGCGGCCGAACTATGCGGAAGCGGCCCTGCGCCCCGGTGTGGGAGCGCAGGACCGCTTCTCGAGAAGGTCGATCAGGAACCGGTGGACCCGGAGGAGCCCAGGGATCCGGAGGTCCCCAGGGAACCGGCTGAGCCGGATGCACCCGGGGTGCCCGTTCCGGGCTCGACGTCTCCGCCGTACAAGGCGGGCTTGATGTAGTCCCAACCGGAATCGAAGTTCTTGAGGAAGTTCGGCCAGTTGTGCAGACCGGTGTCGGCAAAGTCCACCTTGTGCTCGACCCCGGCACGATCGAGTGCCTTCTCGAAGGCCTTCGAGTTCTCGTACACGCCCATCTCCAGCACCAACCCGATTATCAGGTCTTGGTAGTTGGCACCGTACTGCTTGACGTCATCGGGACCGATCTCGGCGTTTCCGGCCGAGAAGTACACAGCCTTGCCCCGCAGGCCCTCCGGGTGCGAGATGGTGTCGTTTTCCGCCCACCGCGCGCTACGGTGCGGGCCCCACATGTTCTCGACGTCTCCACCGCGAGTCTCAACGGAAAGCCGCACGGTCTGGTACCCGAGGGCGTCCATGGTCGAGTAGAAGCCACTGAACGACATCACGGCGTCGTAGACATCGGTGTGTGTAGCTGCCAGGTGCATGGCCGCCTGAGCGCCCATGGAGATGCCGCCGACGCCTGCCTTGCCGTTCGTGTTGAGCCGCTCGTCGACGATCGCCGGCAGCTCCTCGGTGAGGAAGGTCTCCCACTTGTTGTTCCCCAGGCGCTGGTCGAACTCTTCCCAGTCGGTGTAGTACGAGGCGTAGGCACCCGCCGGGTTCACCACGTGAACGTTCTCGTCCTTCATCCGATCAGCGATGTACGCCTGATGAGCCCAGCCGGTGCTGCTGATCGGTGCCCCGACTCCGTCGAGCATGTAGAGGACCGGGGCGTCACCCGTGCCGCGCGAGGGGACGACCTCGACGGTGATCTCACGCTGCATTGCCTTCGAGGCGATGGTCCAGTATTCGTACGCCTGATCGTTTCCGGCCTCGTCGGCGCGGTAACGCTCGATGCCGCGGAACTCCGTCTCGGTGATCGAGGTGTCGACCGGCGTCGGTTCGCCGACAGGAGCCGAGGAGCCCTCGCCGAGCGGGACGTCGGCGGAACCGACCGACCCGAGGAGTCCGGCGGCCGAGCCGATCGGCACGGAGCCGACGGCGTCGATGATCGCCTCGAAGTCTTCCTGGCCGAGCGCCGACGGATCGATGAGTGTCGAGGGGTCGATGCTGGCGGTCTGGGCGAAAGCGGGAGTGGCCGACCCGAGGGTCAGGGCGACGGCGAGTGCGCCGGCGGTCGCAGCCGCGGCGCGGCGGAGTCCGAAGGACATGAAGCTCCAAATGTTGTAAGTAGTGACTTACGAAGCTTAATCCGTTCTCAGCTCAAATCGTTACTCACGCCGTGCGAGTCACTACCCCCTCAGTGCCGCCTCGACCGCCTCCCGCAGGTCCTCGGGCTTCCGGTTGGGTCCGAACCTGTCGATCACGTGGCCGTCGCGGCCCACGAGGAACTTGGTGAAGTTCCATTTGATCCGGCCGCCGAGCACCCCGGACTTCTCGGACTTGAGCCACTCGTAGAGCGGGTGAGCATCCGAGCCGTTGACCTCGATCTTGGAGAACAGCGGGAACTCCACGCCGAAGTTGCGCTCGCAGAACGCGCCGATCTCCTCGTCGGAGCCCGGCTCCTGGTGCGCGAACTGGTCACACGGGAACCCGAGCACTACAAAGCCCTCGTCGCGGAACTCCTCGTACAGCTTCTGCAGCCCCTTGTACTGGGGTGTGAACCCACACTTGCTCGCGGTGTTGACCACCAGGACGACCTGCCCGGCGTAGTCGGACAAGTCCTTCCCGCTCCCGTCGAGCAGGCTCGCCCGAAAATCCGCGAGAGTGGTCTGGTCGTGGCGCATGGGCACTCCTCGTCGTCGCCCCGGCCCCGGTCGGCCGGCCCTCGACGCCATTGTGACCGTTATCTGGAGTCTGGTCAGACGTGGCCGTGACGTCCAGCACAAGACTCAGCGGATCGGAGGTCTTTCTTGTGGACGTGGTTATCTCGAGTCGTCCGTCAAGCTGCTCGGCCCCAGTCACCGCTCCGGGTTCGACGCCCGTAGTCGCCCGAGGGCGTGTTCCAGTTGTTTCCGGAGTCGCTGGTTCTCGGCGGTGAGGTCGCGGACGCGCGCGTTGGCAACTTCGAGGCGGCGTATCAGGGATGCATCGGTGGAACGTTGAGACGCGGGCAGTGGTGCGCCGACGGCACCCTGCTGGAGGCCGCGGAGCCGGCGGACCTCGGCGCAGATGTCGTCCTGGGTGTAGAGCCAGGACCGCGAGACGTGTGCCTTCTGCGCGACGATCTGGAAGGTGACTGCTCCTCCCTCGCGGTCGAGGTCGCGAAGAGCCTGGGTGGCTTTGGCACGGGCGGTCTCGTGGCGCCGCTGGGCGGCGGCGATCAAGTGGTGGCTGTTATCGGCATGCATCAGGTACTTGCCTCGTCGTCCTGGTCGTCCTCCAACGAGGTGATGATCTGATCGAGGTTTCCCAGGACCTGCTGGTTCATCTCGATCAGTCGTTGCTGTCCGCGGGCTTCGGCAGCGGTGATGATCTGCACGACCTGTTGACGATGCTGGCGGTGCTCGGGCAGGAACTCGGAGGTGGTGATGAACATTGGGCAGCTCAGGCACGCGTTCGCGTGCGGGCAGGATTGCTGGACCGGCAGTCCGCAGAAGCCGTTGGGCAGGGCCTGGGTGGCCCTGCCCAACGCGCTGCTTGGCCCAGGCCGCCTCGGCCAAGGGGCCGTCCGGGTCGAGGGTGACGGTCTCGCCCTTGATGTTGACCTTCCGTGAAGCTTCTCAGTGCCGGCGGATCGTGGTGTCACTGAGCCGGGCATAGTGGGCGGTCATGACGTGGGAGTCGTGGTCGAGAATCCGCCGGACCACTTCTTGGGGGACGTCTCGGTTGATCAGTCTCGTACCCAGGGTGTGCCGGAAACTGTGCGGGACGACGCGAACGGGCTGGCCGTGCTCATCACGGACGTCGAAGCGCTTGAGCCAGCTGTGCAGCGCCTTGCGGTAGACCCCGTCCCCGACCGACTCGCGGCCGTCGTCGTTGTCCGTGACTCGCGGGAAGAGCACCGGCTCCCCGCCCGGCCACCGCTCGTGCACACGGCGACGCTGCGCAGTGATGGCTTCGGCGAGGTCGGCGTCGATGGGCACCAGGGCTTCGCGTTTCATCTTGTGGTTGAGGTAGCGCAGGTAGGGCGCTCCCTCGCCGTCGTAGACGATGCAGTCGGTCGGCAGACGGACGGTGTCGGTGATGCGCAGCCCGCAGCCCATCAGGATCAGCGTGATCAGCTCATAGGCGGCGTTGTTCCACTTGGCGAGGTTGTCCGGGTTCTCCAGCTGAGCCATCACGGTTTCGCTCAGCGCGCGCGGTTGCCGGATGGCCTCCTTGGGGAAGTCCTCGCTGGAGAACATCACCGTCGAAGGTAGGGAATCGTCCCAGCCGTGCTGCCGGATGGTGGTGAAGAACAGGTTCAGCTGGCCGATCAACATGCGGTGCTTCACGGCGCCCGAGAACCGGGCGTGCAGGTGCGCGAGGTAGCACTCCAGCAGGTCCCGGTCCAGGTCTGCCAGCCCCTGGACGGAGGGTGCCACGTCCGCGAGGAACTGCCCGAAGTGCGCGATCGCCCGCGTGCCCGAGGAGACGCTGACCACCCCGAGGCCCGTGGCCAGGCGCCAGCGGGCCCAGCGTTTGGCCAAGGCTTTGAGCCAGGGCTGCGGGATGTCCTCGAAGGTGATCCGGGCCAGCCGTCTGTCCTTGATGCCAAGTTCACGCAGCCGCCAGACGTCCTTGCCGTACTCAGCATCCCAGCTGTTGGTCTGAAGGGACGTTCGGCGCCGCTCACGCCCGGCCCTTGATGGCTGTTCGGGCACCAGCGGGCTCGGCGCACTCACAGTCGCACCTCTCGGCCGGTGAACCAACCCGCTTCCTCCAGCGCCTTGCGAGCGTCCTCGGCGCTCAGGTGCCCGTAGACGGCGGCGGTGGTGGTGATGTCGGCGTGGCCGAGGAGCTTGGAGACCACCTCGATCGGCACACCGTCGCGCCGCATCCGGGTCGCGGCGGTGTGGCGGTACCAGTGCGGGCCGAAGTCGATCCCGGTGCGCCGCCGCAGACGCTTGACCAGGTCGTAGACGGCCGTGTAGGTCAGCGGGTGACCGTGGGGTCGGCCCCAGAGGTTGACGAAGACGTAGTCGGAGTCTAGATCGTCGTACTCCAGGTGAAGGTAGTCGGCGTAGAGCCGGACCAGCTCCGCGCTGACCGGCACCGTCCGCGGTGCGCATGACTTGGAGCGGGCACCGTTGTCATTGACCCGGCGCTGGACCGTGATCTGGGACTCGGCAGCGGCAATGTCCTCGTGCCGCAGCCCCAGCGCCTCACCGATCCGCATCCCGGTGTCGAACAGCACCGCGAACAAGAACCGGTCCCGCAGATGGTCACAGGCATGGAACGGCTTCCACCCCGAGCCACGACCTCCGGCCGGCTGCCACGTCCTGAGCAACTCCCCGAGGTCGACGCCGTGGCGCGCCGCGTGCTGGTAGAAAGCGCTGAGCGCGGAGAATTTCCGGTTGACCGTGGACTCAGTGCAGTGATGCTCCACCGACGGCAGGATCGGGACCGTCCCGTCGCGCAGCTGCGGCGGTCGGCGTAGCCAGGCGACGAACTCGGCGACGTTCTCCAATCGCACCTCACGCCAGTCCAGGTTCTGGGCACCGAGGAACACGAACCAGTCCTTCAGGTCGTGGGCGTAGGCTTTGACCGTGTTCGGAGACCGCTCGATCTGAGTCAAGTACGCGAGGTACCGCTCGATCGGAGTCACCGGGGCACCGTAACCGTCCAGCACCGTCCATGACTCCACGGCATCGACCGGCGATAGCACCCGCTGGACAAATAGGTCTCTCATGTGGCGCTGGAAACGCTCCGCTGGCCTCGCTTCGCTGCGCCACGGATGTGGCGGGAGCATGCGCGGCGATTGTTGGCGTTGCTGGCGTCCAGGAACGGGCGGCCACAGTGACTGATGCTGCACGCCTTGACCCGGTGCCATCCTCCGAACTGGACGAGAAGATAGAGGAGGTGGCGAATCTCCTCGTCTGCGAGGGGTTCGTTCCAGCCGGTGCGCCATCCACGGGTGGGCGTCGTGGGACAGCGCGCGAGGTCATTCCATAGGAGCTCCAGAGCTGTTACACCGTCGGGCAGCAACGTGATGTAGCGCCGGAGGATGCCTGGACTCTTTTCAGCGTGCGTTGCGAGGATTGCTGCCAGACGCGTGATCTCGCCGGTGCGAGCGTCGAGGCCCCTGCCCGCCCGTCCTGGACGTGGTGACGTGGTCATCTCGTGCGTTCCGTTCTGGACTGCGCGCGGTTCGCGATGGCACGGAGTCGCGGATCGTCCGCCTCAGTGTGGCGGGAGAGGACCACCTGAGCTGTCGGAGTGCGCAGTTCGTACAGGGCCATGGCCGCCGAGAGGCGAACCTCTTCGTCGGTGTCCTGCAGCGCCTGGGCCAGGGCATCGGTGGCACCTTCGGCACCCGTGCCGATGAAGCCGAGGACTTCGGCGGCGTGGCGCCGCACTGGTGCCTCGTCGCTGGTCAGTGACGTGACGAGGAATGGCACAGCCGTTCCGCCGAAGGATGCGAGGTCGCGGGTGAGTCCGTTTTGACTGGTGCTGTCGCCGGTTCCCAGATGCGCTGCCAGGGTCGGGATGGCTCGGGGGTCGCCGATGCGGGTGAGTGCCCACCTGGCCTTGGCCGCCACGCCGGGGTCGTCGTCGGTTACCAGCGGCACGATGGTGTTTGTGGTCGCTGGGTCCGCGATCTTGCTGAGGACGTGCAGCGCTTGCACGCGCGAAGCAGTATCGGCCCCGGCCAGGGCGTCCAGCAGAAGGGGTGTGGCTGCCTCCGCGACGCGGGTGACCGCCCAAGAGAGCGTGTCGCGGACGAAGAAGTCCTGCTCGGACCACAACCGTGCCACAAGCACCGGAGCGGCAGCAGGGTCGGCCAACGTGCCGAGGTCGAGGGCCGCGGTCTGACGCACATCCCGGTCGGGGTTCGTGAGCCCGTGGAGAGCATCGTCGACCTGTGGGTTGCCGGTGGGCTCAATCGGCTCGCCCAGGCCTGCGGCAGCGGCGAACTCCGGCCACATCTCCGTGATGGCCGCAAGGATCTTCGCCTGGGAGTCGGACAGCCACGTGATGGTCGCGGACTCACTGGGGCCGCCTTCGTAGCCCGCGAGGTCCACGGCGCGTCCCTCGACCCATGTCCGGCGCACGCGGGCGGTGTCAGCGATGACGTCGAGGGGATTGCCGTCCACGAGCACGAGGTCTGCCCTCTTGCCTGGGCTCAGGGTTCCGCGGTCGGGCAGGCCGAATAGGCGCGCCGGCACGGAGGTTGCGGCGCGCAAGGCGTCGGCGGGACCGAGGCCGGCTGCTGTAGCCAGGTGGTGAATCTCCCGGTGGAGGCTGGCGCCGTAGATCAGGCCGGGGTTCGGGACGTCCGTTCCGGCGAGGATCGCACAGCCGCGCCGTGCCAGTTCACGGACGTTGGTAGAGGCCGCACCCAGGTTCGGTCCGGTGGGTGGCATCCACCGCCGGGCTTGGGTGTCGAGCATCTCGCGCCAGGCCGGTGTCAGCTGGGTATCGAGCGGGACGTCCTCGCGCAGCGGCATGATCCCTGCGCGCACGGGGAAGCCGTCCGAGATCGTCAAGGTCGCGATGACAGCGAGCCCGGCCGTGGCCACCTCGTCCAGCTGCGTCTGGCTCATGGGGACGAACGGCACGTGCGCGAGCATGTCCACCCCGCACCGGGCGACGAGTGCTGCTCCCTCGCCCGTCGAGACGTGAGCGACGACCGGCAGCCCGGCGGTATGCGCGCTCTGGACAAGGGCGAGGATCGTCGCCTCGTCTAGGGCCGGGATGTCCAGCATCGCCCCAGACCCGTCGTCGTAGATTACCTTCAGGTGCGTTGCGCCCTCGGCCACCCGGCCAGCCACGAAGGGCTCTGCATCGCCCGGGCCCGTGACATAGGGAAAGGGCGAGTACGCCATTGTGGGGTGTCCTCCCGGGGCGGTTGCGCCGATGCTCGAGGTCACGAAGTCCGCGCGCGCAGGTCCGTCGCCGCGGCGAGAGGTGAGCACCGCCGTGCGTTCAGCCGCGATGAGGTCCGGCTTGGAGAACTGGTCGACGAGAGTCGTCACGCCGAACTGAGCGGCGAGCACGGTGCACTCCGGCGCCAGATGCACGTGCGCGTCAATGAGACCGGGCAGCAGCGTCCCGCCCTCGCCGTCGATGACCACATCTCCCGCTCGAATGATCTCCTGCTCGCCGACCGCGTCGACCAGACCCCGATCAACACGCACGTGCGTTCCAGCAAGAACTGCCGTCCCATCGAAGATGCGGTCTGCCTTGATGACGAAGGGTTGTGCTGCACTCATACAGGCGACGTTAGAAGTTGCCGTAGCGAGAGGGTCAAGCCGCTACCGTTGGGTTGTGCAGTACTCGATCAGCCAAGTCGCCAAGATGGCCGGCGTCTCAGCCCGGACCCTGCGGCACTACGACGAGATCGGTCTGCTCGCCCCGGCAGCGGTTTCCTCCAACGGCTACCGCTGGTACGGCCGGAGCCAGCTGCGCCGGCTACAGCGCATCTTGCTGCTGCGCGATCTCGACGTCTCGCTTCCGCAGATCAACGCCATTCTCGCGGGAGATGACGGCGAAGCCTCCGCGCTGCGTCGCCACCTGATGCTCGTTACCGCTGAGCGAGACCGCCTCGACCGGATCGCTGCCACGATCGTCCGTACCCTGGACGACCTCGAAGGCGAGGACCGCCTGCCTGATGAGGAGTTCTTCCGGGGACTGGACGAGGAACGAGCACAACTTGCCGCCACCCTTCAGGAACGATTCGGAGACGCTGCCGCCAGCACCCTGCAGATCGCGGCCGCTCGCACGGCACATTGGACCAGGAGCGACTACGACCAGGCAGCGGCCGACGGCCGGGAGCTCTACGGCCGCCTATCCCGCGCACGTCAGTCCGGCGTCGACCCCGCCTCACCACAAGCGCTCGACATCGTTGCGGAGCACTACGAAGCCGTCCATGCCATGTGGCCCGTCGATCCCGCGGCCTACCACGCTCTCGCTGACCTGATCGAGAGCGACCCCCAGCAGCGAGACGTCGTGGGGGCCGAAGATCGCCACCTTGCCCCACGGCTGGCAGCCGCCATCCGCGCCTACGCCATCCACCGCCTCGACTACCGTCGCCCCTCAGACTGAGACGGGACATTCGTGCGCTACTGGCGCCAGGCTTCTGGTGTGGACACGTCCAGGACATGAAGCGCCAGGCCAGACCCCGCTTCCCGCCCGCGGACTCTAGATAACGATCGTTTTCAGGCCCCGCGTGCGGGCGTACTCTGGCAGACCCGCGCGTGAGGAGCCCGCCCGTGAGCCGATTGATCTACACCGCCTTCGTCTCGCTCGACGGCGTCGTCGAGGCCCCCGGCGGCGAGCCCGGGTACCGCAACACCGGCTGGACGTTCGCGGTCGACTTCGACGAGGACGTCTACTCGATCAAGGCCCGCGAACAGGACGAGGCCGGCGCGATGATGCTCGGCCGCGTCAGTTACCAGGCGTTCTCCGCCGTGTGGCCGCAGATGGACGACGAGTTCCCCCGCTACAACGCCATGCCCAAGTACGTGGTGTCCACGACGTTGGCCGAGAGTGACCTTGTCGAGGGATGGGGGACGACGACGATCCTGCGCACGCTCGACGAGGTGGCCGCGGTGAAGGAGGCCGAACCGGCGCCGATCCTCGTGCACGGGTCGGCGACGCTGGCTCGGACCCTCTCCGACGCCGGGCTCATCGACCGTTATCACCTGCTGGTGTTCCCGTTCGTCCTCGGCGCCGGCAAGCGCATGTGGAGCGAGACCGACAAGCCCCGGCAGAAGCTGGAGTTGGTCGAGAGCGAGGCGTACCCCAACGGTGTGCAGAAGCTGATCTACGACGTCGGCGGATTCGACCCGGGCGTCTGAGATCTAGCGGGCCGCGCCGCGGGAGACCTCGGGCATCGTCACCGCCGACACCGCGCCGATCACCCCGAGCACCGCGAGGAAGATCAGCGCCCACTGCACGCCCAGCACCGCGAGCGCCGAGCTGATCCCGCCCACCACCAGCAGGATGATCCCCATGGCCGTGTTTCCCACTGCCACGTAAGTGGTCCGGAGATCGCCCTCGGCCACGTCCACCACGTACGTCTTGCGGCCGACGCGGACGCCGGAGTGCAGCAGCGTGAGCAGGAAGTAGGCCCCGACGAACACCGTGGCCCCCAGTGCCGACCCGCCGTCGAAGCCCGGGATCGAGACCGCGAGCACCAACGCGACCGCCACCGCCGACGCGGCCGTGGCGGCGCCCGCCATGAGCAGTCGGCTCGACCGGTCGGCCAGGCGCCCGAAGACGCGCCCCCCGATCAGTGACGCCACGCCCGAGGCGAGGATGAACCCACCCAACCCGGCCAGCGCCCCGGAGCCCGAGGCGACCGACATCGACACGATGAACGGCGGGCTCAGCGAGGACACCAACAGCAGGCCGCGGACGGTCACGAACTTGCGGAACGTGGCGTCGTCCCGGAACAGCCGCGCCGCGTCCGCGAACCACGAGGACGACGCGTCACCGTCCTCCGTATCACTGTCCTTTGTGTCACCGCGCGGCCGACGCTCCCCGGCCGGCTCGACCACGCGGGAGTACGTCGACGCCGAGAGCAACCGCAGCACCGCGCCCGCCACCAACAGGAACGCCAGTTCGGTGCTGTCGAGGTCGCCGCCGCCGAGGATCCGGATGGCCAGGCCGAGCGTGATCGCGACCAACCCCGCCGCCGACGTGGCCAGCCCGATGATCTGGCCGCGCTCCCCCGACGGGATGGTGCGGCCCTGCACGTCCTTCGACGCGATCGAACACAGGCAGCGGCCCAGCGAGAACACCACGAGCGCGACCAGGATGCCGACGCCCGCCGCCGTCCCGTGCCCGAGGGCGGCGATCGCGGCCATTGCCGCCACCGATGCCGCCTGCACCAGCGCGCCCGTGACGAACACCCACTTGCGGCGGCGCACCCGCACCACCAGCGGCGTGAGGAAGGCCTGCGGCAGCATCGACCCGGACTCCCGGATCGGCACCAGCAGACCGACCAGTGCCGCCGGCACCCCGAGCACGTGGAACAGCCACGGCAGCACGGTCGATGCGTTGACCGTCTGGTCACCCGAGGACTGCAGCGTGTTGGCGGCCACGAGCCTCAGCCCGTTGCGCGGAAGCTCGCGGCGGACGACGTCGGGGAGGTCGCGCTCGGCGTCGGCATCGCGGGTGACGAGGCGAGAATAGAAGCGTTCGGCGGTGGTCACCATTCAAGAGAATAGCGGCCCGCCCGCCGGGGCATCCGGGCCCCTTCGCGGCCTCGCACAGACGGCGACCGGCGCCGGGGGATCACCCCGGCGCCGGTCGCGTGCTCTCCGTGCGTGTCCGCCCGGATCAGGCAAGCGGACGCGCGCAGATCAGGCGAGCGGGCCGCCGCAGTTCGGCCACGCGCCCGGGCCCTGGCCCGCGAGCACGCGTTCGCCGATCTTGATCTGCTGCTCGCGCGTGGCCTGGTCGGCCGTCGCGGCGAACTCGCCGCCGCCGTAGCCGCTCCACGTCTGGGCCGCGAACTGCAGGCCGCCGTAGTAGCCGTTGCCGGTGTTGATGTGCCAGTCGCCACCGGACTCACACTGCGCGACCTGGTCCCACGCGCTCGGCGGGGCCGCGTTCGCCGCCGGAGCGGCCAGTGACGCGCCCCCGGCGGCGATACCGCCGGCCATGATCGCGCCGGTCAGGGTTCGTACGAGCTTCTTCTGCATCTCCGTGACCTCCTGTGGATCTCGTGTCGTGCGTCGATCTCCTGTCGTGGCGGCCGACACTACGAACCGACCGGCGGGCCCCCGCAACCCCCTCCGCGGGTCCGGGGCCGGGGCCGAGCAGCACACGGGGGCACGGCGGGGACGGATCATTGCTGGTCACCGCACCGGTTCGGCGGGATCGACGCCAGGCGGGACCGGTCGCGTGAGAAGGCTCACCTCGTCGTCGTCGACCCGCCGGATGTCCAGGCACCCCTAGGCTCGTCGACATGACCGAACACCGGGTGGACATCGACGGCCGCACGGTCGCCGTGCGCGAGTGCGGAGATCCCGCGGGGGCGCCGCTCATCCACTTCCACGGCACGCCGGGATCACGGCTCGAGGCGGACTTCGGGGCCAGGCTCGCCGAACGGGCCGGCGTCCGCGTGATCGGATTCGACCGACCCGGGTACGGCCGGTCGGACGCAGGGCCGATCAGCCTGGCCGGCGTCACACGTGATGTAGAGGCGATCGCCGACGCCCTGGGCCTCGGGAGGTTCGCAGTGTCGGCGTGGTCGGGGGGTGGGGCGTTCGCGCTGGCCACCGCCGCGGCGCTGCCCGGGCGGGTGCTGCGGGTCGGGGTCTCCGGTGGTCTCGCGCCGTACGAGGGCAGGCCGGGCGCGCGGGAATCACTCACGCCGAACGACCTCGACGCGCTGTCGCACCTGCCCGACGACCCTGCCCGGGCGGCGGAGGTGTTCCGCACCGGCAACTCCGACTTCCTCGACGCGATGCTCTCGGTCCGCGACGACGAGGCGGCGCCCTGGGTCGACTGGATGTTCGCGGCCAGCGACCCGGCCGTGGTCGCGGACCCCGACGCCCGACACGCCCTGTTCGTCAACTTCCGCGAGGCGCTGCACCGGGACGCCGACGCGATCGCGTGGGACAACGTCGCGTTTGTGGGGCCCTGGGGTTTCCGGGTCGAGGACATCGCCGCGCCGGTGCTGCTCTGGTACGGCGACGACGACGAGATCGCCCCACCCGACCACGGGCGATGGCTCGCCGCGCATCTGGCCTCGGCCCACCTGACGGTCTACGAGGGCCAGGGGCACCTGCTGCCGCTGGCCCACTGGGACGAGATGCTGCGCGCGCTGACCGCGCCGGCGTGAGCGCGCCCGCGTGAGTTCGCCCGTGTGAGCTCGCCCGCTCGAGCTGGCGGGAGAGATGGCCGTGCACTCCCGCCGCCCGGCGCACATACTGGCCGCATGAGTGACTACACGAAGGGCGACCACGTCGAGTGGAACTCCGAGGCCGGGATGGTGCGCGGCGTGATCCGCGAGATCCACACCGAGGACGTCGAGTTCAAGGGGCGCATGCGGCGCTGCAGCACGGACGAACCGCAGTACGAGATCGAGAGCGACAAGACCGGTCACCTGGCCATGCACAAGGGCTCGGCGCTACGGAAGATCGACTGACGCGACTGCGGCGAGGCTGCGGTGCGCTGCGGCCGGGCGCCGCGGCGGTCAGCCGGAGACGGCAGAGGCGAGGTTGGACAGCGAATCCTCCATCTGCTGCTCCGACACCAGCGGGAACGACACCTTCTTGAGTACGTCCTTGTCCGTGACCTTGGACCAGTCGTAGGTGTGACGCACCAGCGTGGAGTCCGGGCCCTGCGCCTCGAGCTCCCAGACCCACTCCCAACCCTTGGGGTCGGTGCCGGCGGGTGCGGGCTGCCACGCCAGGATCTTGTCCTTGCCGAATCCGGTCACGTGGTTGTCCATGCGGTACTCGCCGCCCATGTGCTCGCCCTCCATGTCCATGGAGAAGACGTCGCCGACCTGCTGGATGCGGTCGGACTTGTAGTCGCCCCGGACGAAGCCCGACCCGTCGAGACGGGCGTGGTTCTCCGGGTTGGAGAGGAACTCGAAGATCTCGGCCGCCGAGTGGTCGATCACGCGCTCGACGGTGATGGCAGTGGAATTACTCATGACCCCACCGTGCACCCCGGGACAGCGGAACGCATCCGGTCGGTCGTCCGCTCCGAATTCACCGTGGATTCACCCCGATAGCCCCAGCCCGACCGATGCGGGTGCCAGGATGGGATATCGATTCGAAGGTCCTAGATTGGGAGTGGTCGCTGTGTCGAGGTCTGTTGGTCGCCGGGCGGTTCTGGCGTCGGTCGCGGTGTTCGCGGCCGGCGCCCTCGGATTGGCGGGCTGTTCCGAGCCCGCCACCACGGGCTCCGGCGAGACGTCCGACTCCGCGGCCGCGTCCGGGGAGGTCACCCTGTACACCTCGGAACCCCAGGCCAAGATCGACGAGATCATCTCCGCGTTCAACGAGGAGCAGCCGGACATCGAGGTGAAGGTCTTCCGTGCGGGCACCGGCGACCTCAAGGCCCGCATCGAGGCGGAGCGGAGCACCGGCGCGGTGGCCGCCGACATCCTGCTCGCCGCCGACGTCCCGACGTTCGAGCAGTACAAGGACCAGGACCTCTTCCAGGAGTTCGAGCCGAGCGAGGCCGACGCCATCGAGGATGTCGCCGTCGATCCGGACGGGTTCTACGTCGGCACCCGCATCATCCCCACCGTGATCGCCTACAACACAGGTGACGTCACGGACCCGCCCACGTCCTGGGCCGAGTTGGCCGAACCGGAGTACCTCGACCGGATCATCCTGCCCAACCCGGACGTCTCCGGTGCGGCCGCCTTCAACGCAGCGGCGTGGAGCCTGCAGCCCGACCTCGGCGAGGAGTGGATCAACCGGCTCGGCGCCAACAACCCGCAGGTCGCCGAGTCGAACGGCCCCGTCTCCCAGGCCGTCGCCGAGGGATCCAAGCCCGTCGGCATCGTGGTGGACTACCTGGTCCGCGATCTCGCCGCGCAGGGCTCGCCCATCGCCGTGAGCTACCCGAGCGAGGGCGTCCCCTACATCACCCAGCCCGGCGCGGTCTTCGCCGACGCCCCGAACCCCGAGGCCGCCAAGCTCTTCCTCGACTTCATCGTGTCCCAGAAGGGCCAGCAGATCGCGGTGGAGCAGAACTACCTGCCCGTCCGTGACGACGCCGGAACCCCCGGGGGCGCCCCGGCGCTCACCGACATCACGCTGTTCGACCAGGACCTCGAGGCGATCGCCGCCTCCCAGGACGAGGCCGTGGCCACCTTCAACGCCGCCGTCCGGTAGGTGACGCTCCCCCTCCGGCTGGCACTGTGGGCGTCCCTCGCGGGCGTCATGGTCGTGCCCCTGGCCCTGGTCATCTCCCTGGGGCTGGGGGCGAACCACCTCCCTGAACTCATCGAGCAGGGCCTGCTCCGCGCCACCGCCAACAGTCTCGTCAGCTCACTGCTCTCGGCGATCGGGGCGGTCATCATCGGCACGCTGATGGCGTTCCTGCTCGACCGCACCGACCTGCCCGGTCGCGGCGCGCTCCGACTGTTGCTGCTCACCCCGCTGTTCATCCCGCCGTTCATCGGCGCCATCGCGTGGAGCGGCCTGCTCACCGACGGTGGCCTGGTGGACCGGGTGCTGGGGTTCTCCCCGTGGAACTTCTACGGCGGGCCCGGGGTGGTCTTCCTCCTCACCCTGCACGCCTACCCGATGGCCTACTTCGTGGTGGCCGCGGCGCTGCGCAGGATCCCCGCCGAACTGGAGGAGGCGAGCCGCCTCTCCGGTGCCCGGCCGTCGCGGACGCAGGTCGACATCACGCTGCCGCTGATCCGCCCGGCCATGGCGGCGGCGTTCACCCTGACCTTCGTCAGCGGGATCGGCGACTTCGGCATCCCCGTCATCGTCGGCCTCCCGGCCGGGTACGAGACGCTCTCCACCATGGTCTACCGGTTCCTCGAGTCGGGTTCCGTGGCCTCACCGCTGCAGACCGTCTCCCAGATCGGGGTGGTGCTGCTCCTGCTCGGCGTGCTGGGCACGCTGCTGGACCGGCAGGTCACCAAGGGGTCCGTGGAGTTCGGCGGCACCGGACGTCCCGCCGACCCCCAGTCCCTCGGCCGTGCGCGCGTCCCGCTCGGGGTGATCGCGTGGGTCGTCAGCGTCGTGGTGACCCTCGCCCCGCTCGTCGGGCTGGCCGTCCGGGCGCTCCTGCCCGCCCCGGGGGTCCCGCTCACCCTTGAGACCGCGACCCTGGACAACTTCCGCCGCGCGCTCACCGCCTCGACCACCATCGACGGCGTGACCAACTCCGTGGTGCTCGCGCTCGGCGCCGCCGTGGTCTGCGGCGTCCTCGGCCTGCTCGTCGCGCTGTTCACCACGCGGTTGGCCGGTCGTGACCGGGAGCCGATGCTCCTGTCGGTGCTGCTCCCGCAGGCCGTGCCGGGCCTCGTGATCGCCACCGGGTGGCTCATCCTCGGCCGCTACACCGGGCTGTTCAACACCCGCTGGGTCATCCTCGGCGCGTACGTCACGGCGTTCACGGCGATCGTCGTCCAGACCGTCCGCGGACCGCTCGCGGGGATCCACTCGTCGATGGAGGAGGCCGCGCGGATCGGCGGGGCGAAGGCGCTGCGCTCCCGCCTCGACACCAGCGTGCGCCTGGCGTTGCCGTCGGTCGGGATCGGCATGATCATGGTCGCGGTGACGGCGGTCCGCGAACTCACGCTCTCGGTCCTGCTCGTCGCGCCCGGCACCCAGACCCTCGGCGTGGTGATCTTCCAGTACCAGCGGGCGGGGGACTACAACGCCTCCTCCGCCCTGTCCGTGGTCCTCATGGTGGTGGGACTGCTGGTCCTGGCCGCCTTCGGCGCCCGCTACAGCCGACCCGCCACCGGGTCCGAATCCGCACCCAGGAGTATCCGTGCCTGAACTCGTCGCCCACGGCGTCGGCGTCCGCTTCGGCGAGACCGTCGCCCTCGACAACCTCGACGTGCGGGTGGACTCCGGCCGGATCCTCGCGCTCGTGGGGCCGTCCGGGTCCGGCAAGTCCACCTTCCTGCGCGCCATCGCCGGATTCGAACGACCCACCGCGGGAACGATCCGGGTCGGCGACAGGACCCTGGTCGGTGACGGCATCCACCTCCCGCCCGAGGAACGGGGTCTCGGTATGGTCTTCCAGCACCACGCCGTGTGGCCGCACCTCAGCGTGGAGGACAACGTCGCCTACCCCCTGCGGCGTGCGAAGGTCCCGGCCGCCCAGCGGCGTCGACTCGTCGCGGAGGCACTCGAGACCGTCGAACTGGGCGACTTCGCCCGTCGTCGCCCCGACACCCTGTCCGGCGGCCAGCGGCAGCGGGTCTCGCTCGCCCGGGCGATCGTCGCGCGGCCGGGGGTGCTGCTCCTCGACGAGGCCCTGTCCGCACTCGACGAACCCCTCCGCGCGTCCCTCCGACTCATGCTCCGCCGGCTGGCCGCCGAGCACGACCTCACGATGGTCCACGTGACCCACGACCGCGGTGAGGCACTGGCGATCGGGGACGAGGTGGCCGTTCTCCACCGGGGCCGGCTGGTGCAGTGCGACGTGCCCGACCAGCTCGACGCCGCGCCGAACAGCGCGTTCGTCGCGGGCTTCCTGCACGATGCCACACTCGTCGACGGGACCGTCTCCGGTGACGGGTTCCGGTCCGAGTCCGGCGGGATCACCCTGCGCCCCGACGCGCTGACCGGGCCGGCCGGGTCCGTGACGGGCCCGGCGACGCTCGCCCTCCTGCCGGCAGGGCTCGCCCTGTCCGCTCCCGGCGCCGGGGTCGAGACCGCGGCCGGATCAGAATTCGGGCCGGGGGTCGGGGCCGGTCCGGGGGTCGGGGCCGGGCCCGACCGGATCGGCGCGGAGTTCGTCACCTCGCTGTACGGTCGTAGCGGTCGGACCGTCATCTGCCGGCACGGGGACATCGAGCTGCGGGTCCTCGTGCCGACGGGCACCGCCGTGCCGACGCGGGTGGGCGAGGCCGTGGGGATCGACGTACGCCGCGGGTTCGTCTACCCACGCGACTGAGACGGGAGCCCGAGCCCACGGACCCGAACCCCGGGCCCACAGCCCACAGCCCACGGCCGCGGGGCTCATGGGTCGATCAGCTCCTGGTTGTCGTCACGCAGGTCCACGGCGCACCACTGAGGGGAGCGGGTGATGATCTTGTCCGGCCGAGCAGAGGAATTCGCCTGTATCGCCCGAGTGGCCCGGCGCGAAATCCTCTGCTCGGCCGCAGTAGGCCGTCCCTGCTCAGCGGCCGCGCGCCACGACTCTGCCGATGAGGCGCGTCGAGCCCAGGAAGGGCACGCGGGTGAAGCGCTTGGAGTACCAGAAGAACGTCGCCAGGGCGTCGGGCGTGATCACCACTCGCCGGGCCTCGATGCCACGCACCGATCGCCGCGCGATGATCTCCGACGTCAACCGCGTCCGCGACAGCAGCTTGCGTGCCATCTCGTCCGCCCGCGCGTCCTCACCGGACAGGGAGTCCGCCAACCCGGACCGGAAGAACTGCGGGCAGATCACCGACGTCGACACCCCGCGGGGCCGCAGCTCGGCGTCCAGGGTCTCCCCCAACGCCACCGCCGCGGCCTTGGTCGCGTTGTAGGCGCCCATCTGCGGAGCGTGCACCAGGCCGGCGGCCGAGGCGGTGATGACCAGACGGCCCCCACGGCCGAGTTTCGGCGCGAGCGCCCGGCAGCCGCGCACCACCCCGAGCAGGTTGATGTCCACGATCCGCTGCCACGCCTCCATCGAGGTGGAGCCGAGCGCACCGCCGATCGCGATCCCCGCGTTGTTGACGAGGATGTCCAGCGACTCGATCTCCTCCGCGGCGGCCCGCCAGTCGTCATCCGAGGTGACGTCGACCCGGCGGTACGTCCACCGCCCCACCAGTTCCTGCACGGCGGGCGGGGGCTCGGCGTGGACGTCCGTGAGGATCACCTCGTCCCCGAGTGCCAGGTACTCCCTGGCCAGCGCCAACCCCAACCCCGACGCGGCACCGGTGATGAACACGCGCCTGCCACCACCGTCGGCGACCGCCCGCCCGGACCGTTCGGCACTCTTCCGTGGGAGAAATCGGCTCATGCGGTGGCCACCTCGTCGTCGTGGTCGTCTTCGTGATCCTGTGCGTCCTCGACCTGCCCACCGTCGCGGCCGACGCCGACCGCCTCGCGCCCACGGCGCGCGTCGGTGAGCTCCACCCGGTCCCCGAACGCCATCTCGCGGCGCTGGTCACCGAAGGCAAGCTCGGGGATCTCCACCAGGAAGTTCTGGACGTAACGCCACGGGCGGGTCGTGCCCTGCTTGGGGAACTTGTGGCCGTCACGCTGGATGTACCCGGCGTCGAAGTCCAGCAGGAGCTGGTCGGCGGGCCCGGCGGGAGGGCGCGGCGCGTACACCGACTCGCCCGCCTTCCAGAGCTTGACCATGTACCGGGAGACCAGATCCGCGCGCAGTGTCCAGGACGAGTTGATGTAGCCGACCGTGAAGCTGAAGTTGGGCACTCCCGCCAGCATCATGCCGCGGTAGGTCGCCAACCTCGGGACGTCCAGCGCCTCGCCGTCGATGCTCAACGTGCCGCCGCCGAACGCCTCGAGCCGCAGGCCGGTGGCGGAGATGATGACGTCGGCCTCGATCTCCTCACCCGACCGCAGACGGATCCCGGCCGGCGTGAACCGGTCGATGTGCCCGGTGACCACCCGTGCGCCACCACGCTGGATCGCCCGGAAGATGTCCCCGTCGGGGGCCTTGCACACACGCTGGTCCCACGGCCGGTACGGCGGCGTGAAGTGCTCGTCGATCTGTTCGGACGAGATGTAGCGCCTCTGCATGAGCCGCAGCCCGGCCTTGAACAGCCAGGGCAGCCGCTGTGCGATGACGAACTGGGCGGTGTCCCGCGCACCGTGGTTGAGGCGCGCCGCCCGGTAGCTCCACGGAGCGGGCAGCAGTCGGCGCCACACCGCGCTGATGAGGTCCTTCTCCGGCAGCGGGCCGACATAGCTGGGGGTGCGCTGGAGCATGGTCACGTCCGCGCCCAGCTCGGCGAGCGCCGGCACCAGCGTCACGGCCGTCGCGCCCGACCCGATCACCACGAACTTCCGGCCGGTGTAGTCGAGGTCGGCGGGCCACTGCTGGGGGTGGATGATCTCGCCGCGAAAATCCGCCTCGCCGGGGAACTCGGGGCGGAACCCCTCGGCGTGCGAGTAGTAGCCGGAGCCGAAGTGCACGCGCCGCGCCCACACGATGCGTTCGCCGTCATCGGTCACGCAGGTGATCCGGTACAGCTGGTGGTCACTGCGCCAGTCCGCGTCGGCGACCCACGAGCGCAGGTGCAGGCGGTCCAGCGCGCCGGCGTCGCGGGCCGTGTCGCGGAGGTACTCCTTGATCTCCGCGCCGCTGCCGAGGGTCGAGGCGTGTGGCCAGGGCCGGAACGGGAACCCGAAGGTCGCCATGTCCGAGTCCGAGCGGATGCCGGGGTAGCGGAACGTGTGCCACGTGCCCCCCAGGTCGTCATGGGCGTCGTGCATCTCCCATCGCCAGTCGGGGAACGCCTCGTGCACGTGGTGGGCCAGGTCGATGCCGGACAGGCCCGCCCCGACGATCAGCAGGTCCAGCGGGTCTCCGGGCGCTGCGCCCGGGCCGTCCGGACGTTCGGTGGAATTGATCATGACCGGTACGGTATCCGCCGACGACACCGCAGGCTTGCCAGAATGCGCCAATAAGTTGCTCGATCGCGCCAAGTGCCGCAGGGTGGTCCCATGGCGTTCATCCGATCGGCCGGCCTGCGCGGGGTCCGGCAGGTGGTCACCGAACTCGGCGGCGACCCCAACGACCTGGCCCGCCGGTCCGGGCTCCCCGCCGGCGCGCTCGACAGTGACGAGATCCTGGTGGAGGACCTGTCGATCGCCCTCCTGCTGGAGACCGCTGCCGCGGAGCTCCGGTGCCCCGACCTGGGACTGCGCGTCGCCGGGCACCAGGATCTCGACATGCTCGGCCCGGTCGCCGTGGCCGTGAAGAACGCCCGGACCACCACGCAGGCGCTCGAGATGACCTCCAAGTACCTGTTCTTCCACTCCCGCTCGATCGAGATCACCGTGGTGCCCGATCCGCGCGACGAGGCCGACATCCTGGGGGTGCGGTTCGGCTACCGGGACCCCGGGCAGCTCATCCCGCCGCAGACGGTGGATCTCGTCCTGCTCTTCCTTCACCGCGCCATGCGCAGTGTGCTCGGCGGGGACTACGGCCTGGTGTCCGTCGACCTGCCCAACCCGCTCAACACCGACGCCGCGCGGTACGAATCGCTCTTCGGCGCGCCGGTCACGCCGTCCACCCCGGCCGCGGTGCTGCGCGTACCGTCCGCCCTCCTGGGCCGCACCATCTCCGGCGGCGACGAGGCGGTCCAGCAGCTCGCCCTGCGGTACCTGGACCAGCACATCCCCGAGGACCGGCGGAACATGACCGAACGGACGCGGGCGGTCCTGCACCAGTCCCTCGACACCGGCACCTCGTCGCTGCCCCGGGTCGCAAGATTGCTCTCGGTCTCCCCCCGCACGCTGCAACGCGGACTGGCCGGGGAGGGCACGAGTTTCGCGACACTGCGGGACGAGGTCCGCCGCGACATCGCAGTGCGCCTGCTCACCACGACGGAGATCCCGCTGGCCCAGATCGCCTCGGCGCTGGCCCTCGGCGACGCCACGACGTTCAGCCAGTACGCGAGGCGCTGGTGGGGGATGACCGCACGCGAGTTCAGGCACGGGCACACGACCCCGCCCGGAGTGGGACAATCGCGCACATGAGCGACACCCCCGCGTCCGACCCGTTGGCGATGTTGCGTTCCGGGCGAAGCCTCCCGGACGGCACCTCGATGGACGACCCCATCCGGGAGCAGATCCTCGACGCGGCGTCCGCACAGTTCGAGAGCGTGGGGATCGCCCGGTCCACGATGAACGACATCACCCGGCGGGCCGGGCTGGCGCGGATGACGCTGTACCGGCGCTTCGCCAACAAGCAGGAACTGGTCGAGGCGACGCTGCTGCGCGAAGCCGCCTGGTTCCTCGCCGACCTGCAGCGGGAGATCGACGCCCACGCCACGGTGGAGGACAAGCTCACCGAGGGCTTCGCGTTCACCGTCGAGACGCTCCGCGACCACGACCTGCTCAACCGCCTGCTGGAGACCGAGCCGGAGGCGACCGTCCCGCACTTCACGGTGCAGGGGGCGCCGCTCATCACCGCCGCCGCACACTTCCTGGCCGCCGAGATCTCGCGGACCGTCCCCGACTCCCGCCCCTACGAGGAACTGCTCGTCGGGGCCGAGCTCACGGTCCGCCTCGTCATCTCGTTCGTCCTCACGCCGTCGACCGCCATCGATCTGGACGACCCGGAGGTCTCGCGGGCGTTCGCACGCACCCACCTGGGCCCGCTGCTCGGCGGTGGACTCGCCGAGGGCTGACCCGCACCGCCGTGCAGAGCCCCGCCGCGCAGAGTCTCGCCGCGCGGAGTCTCGCCGCGCAGAGTCTCGCCGCGCGGAGTCTCGCCGCGCAGATCTGAACCGAACCTCATGAATGGTTGACGAATCGCCTCTGCGTGTCTAGCGTCAGGTACAAATAGATCACGGATGTCACTCTGTCACCGTCGATCTGCAGTCCACGCTCCCGATCCACGAGTCGGGAACCGGAAGGATGAGCCATGACCGCTGTCGCCCCCTCCCCGTCGGCCACCACCGAGGAGTACGAGGACACGCTCCGGCGCCTGTCGCACGCCTCGGTCCACCGCAGCTTCGACGCCTTCAAGGACATCCCGTGGGACGACCCGGACTTCGCGGTGGACCCCACCGACGAGCGCTGGATCCTGCCCGCCGGGATCGACCCGCTCGGCGGCCACCCGTGGTACCTGGGGCTGCCCCGGGAGAAGCAGATCGCGATCGGCCTGTGGCGTCAGGCCAACATCATGAAGGTCGGCCTGCAGTTCGAGAACATCCTCATCCGCGGGATCATGCAGTACGTCTTCAAGAGCCAGAACGGCGCCGCGGAGTTCCGGTACCTCACCCACGAGGCCACCGAGGAGTGCCACCACACCCAGATGTTCCAGCAGGGCGTGAACCGCATCGGCGCCGATGTGCCCGGCATGCCGCGGTGGATCCGGCGGCTGTCCCCGATCATCCCGCTCGCCGCGGGCCCGTTCCCGGTGGCGTTCTTCATCGGCGTCCTGGCCGGTGAGGAACCCATCGACCACACCCAGAAGCAGGTCCTGCGCAACTCGGACACCCTGCCGCCGGTCCTGTCCCGGATCATGGAGATCCACGTGGCCGAGGAGGCCCGGCACATCTCGTTCGCGCACACCTACGTGGCGCGCAACGCCCCCAAGCTGAGCCGCGGCCAGGCGATGACCGTCTCACTGGCCTTCCCCGTGATCATGCGGGTGCTGTGCGACGCGATCCTCAAGCCCACCAAGGAGTTCCGCGAGACGTTCGACATCCCGGACGAGGTCGTCCGCGAGCTGTACTGGGACAGCCCCGAGTCGCAGCGGTTCCTGTCGGACCTCTTCGGCGACGTCCGCAAGCTCGCCGAGGACTCGGGCCTGATGAACCCGGCCGCGCGGCGGGTGTGGAAGGCGCTGAAGATCGACGGGCGCCCCTCCCGGTACCGCGGCGAGCCGCCCGTGGCGTTCCGCGACTAGGCCGCCGACATGCCCCACGTCGTCACACAGGCCTGCTGCGCGGACGCCTCATGCGTCCACGCCTGCCCGGTCAACTGCATCCACCCGACCCCCGACGAGCCCGACTTCGCCACCGCCGAGATGCTCTACATCGACCCGGTGTCCTGCGTGGACTGCGGGGCGTGCGTGGGGGCGTGCCCGGTCGGGGCGATCGTCCCCCACACCGCGTTGACCCCCGAGCAGCAGGACTTCCTCGGGATCAACGAGGCACTGACCGGGGACTACCGGCCGAGCAGGCCCCAGGCCCGCGTCCCCACGATCGTCCGCCTCGGGCCCACCCGGACGACCCTGCGGGTCGCGGTCGTGGGAGCCGGCCCCGCCGCGCTGTACGCGGCCGACGAACTCCTCCGCCAGCCCGGCGTGGAGGTGACGGTGTTCGATCGGCTCCCCGTCCCCCACGGGCTCGCCCGACATGGGGTGGCGCCCGACCACACCAGCACCCGCGCGGTCGCGGACCTGTTCACCGCGATCGAGGAGCAGCCCGGGTTCGGCTACCGGCTCGGCGTGCACGTCGGCGAGGACATCACCGCCGAGGAGGTGGCGGCCCACCACCATGCGGTGGTGTACGCGACCGGGGCCGGGACGGACCGCCCCCTGGACATCCCGGGGGTCGACCTGCCGGGGAGCACGTCGGCCACGCGGGTCGTCGGGTGGTACAACGACCATCCCGACCACGCCGACGCCGACGTCCCGCTGGATCACGAGCGGGCGGTGATCGTCGGCAACGGCAACGTGGCACTGGACGTCGCCCGGATCCTGGCCACCGACCCGGAGCGGCTCGCGGGCACCTCCATCGCCCGCCATGCCCTCAAGGCGCTGCGCGGCAGCCGGGTCCGCGAGGTCGTGGTTCTCGGCCGTCGCGGCCCCGAGCACGCGGCGTTCACCCTGCCCGAGCTGGTCGGACTCGACGCACGGGAGGACATCGACCTGCGCGTCGACGCCCCCGACGGCATCGACCCGGACGCCGCGACCACCAGACAGGGCCGCCTGAAGCTGGAACTCCTGGCCCGGATCGCCGACCGGCCGAGCCGCGGGACCGCGGAGACGACCCCTCGTCGCCGGATCATCCTGCGTTTCGCGACCGCGCCCGTGGAGGTCGTGGGCACCGCGCGGACCGAGGGCCTGCGGGTCGTGCGCACGGAACCGGTCACCGACCCCGACGGCCGGGTGCGCGCCGTGCCCCGCCCGGGCTCCGAGGAGACCCTCGCGGCGGGCCTGGTCCTGGGCTCGGTGGGCTACCGCGGCGTGGCGGTGCCCGGGGTGCCGTTCGACCCCGCGTCCGCGACCATCCCCAGCCGCGAGGGCCGCGTCCTCGACGCCGCCGACGGCCGCGAGGTGCCCGGGCTCTACGTGGTCGGGTGGATCAAGCGGGGTCCGCGCGGGTTCATCGGCTCCAACAAGACGTGTGCGCGCGAGACGGTCAACTCTCTGCTCGCCGACGCGAACGAGGGTCGCCTACCCACTCCGGGCCCGGCCGCGCGGTTCGAGGAGTTGCTCCGGAGCCGCCGTCCGGTCCCGGCGACCGTCTAGCCGTACCGAACCGTCCAGCTGTACCGAACCGCCTGGGTGTACCGAACCGCTCAGGCGGCCTGGTCGGCCGCGACCTGATCCGCGATGACCCTCGCGAGCCGCGCCAGCGGGGAGGCACCGTCGACGTCGGCTTCGTACAGAGCGGCGTACCCCGCGTCGCGATAGGTCAGCAGGGTGTCGGTGACGTCGTCGAGCTGACGGAGCAGATGGGGCGACCACCGCCCGGGATGCTCCACGACGTGCAGACGCAGGGCGACCCGGGTGCGGGAGTCGGGGAGGTTCTCGATCAGCTCGTCGTAGACCTGGACGGGCGTCAGGTCCGAGTCCCTCACGGCGCCGCGGAGAAGGTTCGACGGCTGCACGCCGCTCAGCGGATCGCCCGGCACCGACACCCAGTGGGTGCGCTCGGGGATCGGTCCGCGGCGCGGTCCCGCCACGCCCTGCCCGCCCGGATCGGACGTGCCGACGAGCCAGCGGTCGCGCGGCCGGAACGGGTCGGCGACCAACCCCACGGCGGCGACCCGGTCGAGATCCTCCGGGTGGGCGTCCATCCAGTCGTGGATCACCCGGGTGCCGCAGCACGCCCCGATGAGCACGAGGTCGTCGGACGGGTGGAGATGGACGAGGCGGTTGAGGTCGGCCACCCCGGCCGCGGACGCCGATTCCCAGGTGTGCGACCGCCGGAGCCGACCCGACCCGGGCGCCGGCCACTGCACCCGAACGGCCTCCCGGGCACCTGTCCATTCAACGAGGTCGTCGACGAACCGTCCGAGAATGGCCGTGGGTTGGCGGTACCCGCCGTCGCTGTCCGCGATGAGTAGTCGCACGTGGTGGCCTCCCGCCCGTCTCACGGCCCGGCCGTAAGATTGATGTGACAACCTCATTGTCGTACGAACGGCTGACAAACAGCACCCACGGAAGATAAATGTTTCGTATCAATACGCGCGTACTGCTGGGGAGGCGCGTCAGGTACCGCAGTAGGTGACGTGCGGCGCGGCCTCGGGAGGGGCGGGACGTTCATAGCGCTCGTAACCGGCGCGCCGGGTGTAGGGGTCGGTGACGACGACGAGGAGTTCCGACAGCGGCCCCATGTCCCCTGCCGTGGCCGCGTCGAGGGCCTCCTCGACGAGATGATTGCGCGGGATGTAGATCGGGTTGACCCGGTCCATCGATCCCCGGTCGGGTCGACGGGCCCGCCATGTCGTCAACCAGCCGTCCGCGAGCGCTCCGACCAGCTCGCGCACCGGCTGATCATCCCCGTCCGCGGCCGCCCCGAGCGCGCGGAAGAAACCGGTGTAGTCGGCCCGCGTCGCACTGAGCAACCGGGACAGCTCGTCGATGAGGTCGGTCGCCTCGGTGTCCCCGACCTCGTCCGGCAGGCCGATCTTGGCGCGCATCCCGGCCGTCCACGCCCGCTGGTAGTGCTCCGGGAACGTACCCAGCATCTCGGTGAGGAGTCGGACCGCCTCGTCCTGGTCGGGGTCGACCAGCGGGACGAGGGTCTCGGCGAACCGGGCGAGGTTCCACTGCAGTACGGGCGGCTGGTTGGCGTAGGCGTAGCGGCCGCCGGTGTCGATGGAACTGAAGACCGTGGCCGGGTCGAACTCATCCATGAAGGCGCACGGCCCGTAGTCGATGGTCTCGCCCGAGATGGTGGTGTTGTCCGTGTTCATGACGCCGTGGATGAACCCCAGGAGCATCCAGCGGGCCACGAGCTCGGCCTGGTCGCGGAGCACGGAGGCGAACAGCTCCAGGTACGGGTTCTCCGCGTCGGCGGCGTGCGGGTGATGCCGGGCGATGGCGTGGTCGGCCAGCCGACGCAGCAGCTCGTCGTCGTCGACCGATCGCGCGAACTGGAACGTCCCCACCCTCAGGTGGCTCGCGGCGACGCGCGCCAGCACCGCGCCCGGCAGCGGCGACTCGCGGTGGACGGTGTTCCCTGTGGCCACCACGGCGAGCGAGCGAGTGGTGGGCACGCCGAGCGCGTGCATCGCCTCGCTGATGACGTACTCGCGGAGCATGGGGCCGACCGCGGCCAGCCCGTCGCCGCCGCGGGCGAACGGCGTGCGCCCCGAACCCTTGAGGTGCAGGTCACGACCATCGGGCAGCTCACCCATCAGCAGGGCCCGCCCGTCGCCGAGCCGGGGCGAGTAGCCGCCGAACTGGTGGCCGGCATAGGCCTGGGCGACCGGTGTGGCCCCGTCCGGCACGTGAGTGCCCGTCAGCACCCGCACGCCCTCCTCGCCACGCAGGTATTCGGCGTCCAGGCCGAGCTCGTCGACCAGCGCGTCGTTGAGCACGAGTAGCCGCGGCCCGGTCGCCTCCGCGGCCTTCCACGGCACGCCCAGTTCCGGGAACTCGCTCGCGTACCGGGTTCCGAGAGTGAGGGGGCGTGCGGTGTCCGTGGTCATGGCCCCGACGATACGGACGAGCCGCCGGGCGGGTCGGCGCGTGGACCGGGCTCACCGGGTCCGGCCCGGTCCACTCCCGCACCATCGCGTTCGGCGATCCTCTCCAGGAGCCACGAGGCGAGCGTCGCCGTGACCACGCCCAGCAGGGCGATCCCGCCGAACATGAGCCCCACCGCGATCGTGCGTCCCACCGGGGTCACCGGCGAGTAGTCGCCGTACCCCACGGACGTCACCGTCACGGTCGCCCACCACAGGGACTCACCCCATGTCTGGATCGACGCCCCCGATGCCCCACGTTCCGCGTTCAACACCGCGAGCGAGGACACCACGAGCAGGACCGCCGTCCACCCCGCGGCGTAGGTGATCGCCTGACCGCGCACCACCGTGCCCGCCGACCGCCTCATCCCGCCGAGCAGGGTCACCAGCCGGAGAAGTCGCAGCGGTCGCAGGACCGGCAGAGCGATGACCGCGAGGTCGTACCAGTGCCTGAGCAACCACGGTCCGCGCCGCTCCGCCAACGCCAACCTGACCACGAAGTCCACGGCGAACAGAACCCAGGTCCCCGCCATCACGATCCGGGTGACCACTCCCACCGGACCCACGGGTTGTCCGACCACCATCACCGCGTAGGCGACCAGGAAGGCCAGAGCGGCGCCGATCAGGGGTCACTCCGCCAACTCCTTCCACCGTGTCTCCGCCACCCGTCGATGATCCCCCCGGGCGCGGCGCGGTGGCCTCGGACACGCGTGATGGCCTCAGAAGTACTGCGACCCGCCGTCGATGCTGATGTGCTCGGCGGTGATGAACGTCGTGCCCATGAGGTTGAGCGGGGGGTTCGACTCGCCGACCGCCTCCAACGTGCTCACCATGTCTCCACCGCCCATCGGGGTGGCCACGCCGCCGGGGTGGATGCTGTTGACCCGGACATTCTTCGGGCCGAGTTCCACCACTGCGTCGTCGACGATCTTCCTCATGCCCTCGAGGTCGCGGACGTCCCCGACGGACAGTAGCGCGCGTCGCCCCTGGGCCTCGACCAACCGGCGGGTCCCGTCCGGGTCCTCCGGGGCGGCCAGGCGGACGGCGTGCGTCCTGCCCTGCCCGCGGGCGACCCCCGCGACGAACGTGACCTCGCCGTCGAGTTGTGCCGCCATGCCGAACGCCAGTCCTCGCCACGGTCTGCCACTGAAGATGGGCGCGACCGTCCCGAGAAGTGGGCGGATCGGGGCCTATTCGCGCGCCCGGCGGATAGGTTCGGGAGGACACCGCAAGCCGCACATCCGGAACCGAGGTCACCCAATGTCCGCAAATGCTGTGGGATTCGCCCTTCTCATCCTCGGACTGGCGTTGTTGATCGGGAAGATCATCCGCGTCAAGGTCGGGATCGTGCAGTCCCTGTTCCTCCCCAGCTCCATCGTCGGTGGTGCACTGCTCCTCCTGCTCGGGCCGGAGGTCCTGGGCAGGTTCAACGGACCGTGGGGCGAGAACGGGCTCTTCACCGAACCGATGGTGGAGGTGTGGTCCTCCCTCCCGGGCCTGCTCATCAGCGTCATCTTCGCCACGATGTTCCTCGGCCAGGACCTGCCGCGCCCCTCCCGGGCCGTCAAGCTCGTCGGTCCGCAGCTCTCCCTCGGCGTGGCCCTGGGCTCCGGGCAGTACGTCGTCGGACTGTTGCTGGCCGCCCTGATCCTCGTGCCCCTGCTCGGCGCCTCACCCATGACGGGCGCCCTCATCGAGATCGGCTTCGAGGGCGGGCACGGAACCGCGGCCGGCATGCGGGGCGTGTTCGAGGAACTCGGGTTCACGGTGGGGGCCGACCTCGCCGTCGGCATGGCCACGGTGGGCATCGTCGGTGGCATCGTGCTCGGCATCGCCCTGATCAACTGGGGCGCCCGCACCGGCAGGACCGAGCTCATCAGCGGCAGCGCCAAGATGTCCATCAGCGAGCAGAAGGGCCTGTTCCGCGAGGACGAGTACTACTCGGCGGGCAAGATGACCTCCCGCCCGTCGTCGGTGGAGCCGCTGTCCCTCCACGTCGCGCTGGTAACCCTGGCGATCCTCATCGGTCTGGGGATCCTCGAGGGTCTGCGATGGATCGAGCAGGCCACCTACGCGTCGGTCATGCTCGACGAGAACACCCCGCTGGAGATCTTCGCCTACGTACCGCTGTTCCCCATCGCCCTGCTCGGCGGCGTCATCGTCCAGGTGGTCGCGACCAAGCTGGGCGTGGCACACGTGATCGACCCGCAGATCATGCTGCGGATCCAGGGCTGGGCGCTCGACTTCCTCATCGTCGCGGCGATCGGCACCCTGTCCCTGCAGGCGATCGGCGAGAACATCGGCGCCTTCACGATCCTCGCCGTGGCCGGCATCCTGGTCAACGTCGGCATCTTCCTCTGGCTGGCACCGCGGATCATCGGCCGCTACTGGTTCGAGCGCGGCATCGGAGACTTCGGCCAGTCGATGGGCGTCACCGCCACCGGCCTCATCCTCATGCGCATCGTCGACCCCGATGCCCAGAGCCCCGCGTTCGAGGCGTTCGGCTACAAGCAGCTCGTCTTCGAACCGTTCTTCGGCGGCGGACTCGTCACAGCGATGGCCGTGCCGATCATCTTCCTCACCGGCGTCTGGCCGCTGTTCCTCACCATGCTGGTCGTCTTCCTCGTCGCCGTCCTGTCCGGACTGCTCTACTTCCGTCCCAGGGAGATGAAGGAACGGGCCGAGTGGAAGAAGGCCGGGAAACCGGAGGACGAATCCGACACCGCCACCGCGAGCTGACCACGGCGGCCCGGCAGCGCCTAGGATAAGAGAAATCCTATCTGGGAGGTGCGCCGTGGCCACGAAGAAGCGCTGGAACGACCTGACCGACACGCAGAAGACGGTCCTGCTCACCCTCATCTCGGTGCAGGTGTCACTCGCTGCGACCGCGTGGGCGGACCTCGCCTCCCGGCCCGCGGCGAAGGTGCGTGGCTCCAAGGGCAAGTGGGCCGCGATCATCGCGATCAACTTCATCGGGCCGCTCCTCTACTTCACCCGCGGGCGGCGGTAGTGAACACCCGGTCACGGGCCGGGCTGGCCGCCGGTGTCCTCCTCGTCGTCGTCCTCACCCTCGGCGCGTGCGCGGCCGGACCCAACGTCGACGTCGCCCCCACCGGCGCCGGGTTCCTCCTCGGCCTGTGGCACGGGATCATCCTCCCCGTCACCTTCGTCATCTCCCTCTTCACCGACACCGTGACGATCTACGAGGTGAACAACAACGGCAACTGGTACGACTTCGGCTTCGTCGTGGGACTGGCCCTGTTCTCCGGCCCGGCCCTCGCCGGCGGCCGGGGGCGGCGGGGATGACGCGCGTCCTGGTGACCGGCGGCGTCCGATCCGGCAAGTCCCGGCACGCGGTGCGACTGCTCGGCGGCACCGACACGGTGACGTTCGTCGCGCCGGGCCGCCCCGCCCACGAGCTCGACGACCCCGACTGGGCAGCACGCGTCGACCACCACCGGGCACACCGGCCCGCGGGATGGCGCACCCTGGAATCCCCCGATGTGGCCTCCGCGCTGCGCCACGCCCCCGGCCCGGTCCTCATCGACTGCCTTGGCACGTGGCTCACCGCCACCGTCGACGACCTGGGACTGTGGGACGCCCCCGCCGACGAGGCGCGCGCCGCCGTCGACGAACGGACCGACGCCCTCTGCGCCGCCCTCATCGCCCGCGACGACGTGGTGCTGGTGACCAACGAGGTCGGTTCCGGGGTCGTGCCCCCGTACCGCTCGGGCGGCGTGTTCCGGGACCTGCTGGGGGCGCTCAACCAGGCCGTCGCCGAGTGCTGCGACGAGGTGCACCTGGTGGTGTGCGGGCGGGTTCTCACGCTGTGACCGGGCACGTGACGACCGGCCTGAGCGCCTTCCCGCTCACACCTATGAGCGATGACCGGGTCGACGAGAGCGCCTATGCGGCGATCATCGAGCGACTGGTACGCGCGGGCGTCGACTCGATCGGTGCGCTCGGTTCCACCGGTTCGTATGCCTACCTCGACCGCGAGGAGCGGCGCCGGGTCGCCGAGGCGACCGTCCGACACGCGGCGGGGGTTCCGGTGATCGTCGGGATCAGTGCCCTTCGGACCTCCCACGCGCAGGCCCTCGCCCACGACGCGCAGGCGGCCGGCGCCTCGGCGGTGATGCTCGCGCCCATGAGCTACCAGCCGCTCACCGACGACGACATGATGGGCCTGTACACGGACGTCGCCGGTGAACTCTCCGTGCCACTGGTGGTCTACGACAACCCCGGCACCACCCGTTTCGGATTCACGCCCGAGCTCTACCTGCGACTGGTCGAACTCCCGCAGGTGGCCTCGATCAAGATCCCGCCGCCGCCGGCGGAGCCCGCAGCGGCGCGTGAGCACCTCGCCCGACTGCGCTCCGCGGTGCCCGAACGTGTGGGCCTGGGGGTCTCCGGCGACCCCTCGGCCGCGGCGGCACTGCTCGCGGGCTGCGACAGCTGGTACTCGGTGCTGGCCGGCACCGTCCCGGGCCCCGCCCTGGCGATCGCGCGGGCGGCGCTGTCCGGTCGGGCCGAGGAGGCGTTGGCCGAGTCCGCCGGGCTGGCGCCGCTGTGGGAACTCTTCTCCGCGCACGGCAGCCTGCGGGTGGTCGCGGCCGTCGCCGAGATCCTCGGGCTGGCCGCGGAGAACTGTCTGCCCCGGCCCGTGCTCGGCCTCACCGGTGCCGACCGGACGTCCGTAGAGACGGTGGTCACAGCCCTTTCGCTGGGGAAATAACCGCACACTCATGCCGACGGCTCCATACTTGGACCATCCGCCCCCACCCCGGCCCCTCGCCGTGCGCCGCCCCCGGAGGACCCCGTGAGCACCGACCAGCTGACAGAGAAGTCCGACGAGCCCGCCGCGCCCTCACCCGTGACCGTCGCCGCCCGCGCGGTCGCCACGGCGGCGCGACGGCTCCCCGTCACGGCGGTGATCGTCGCCGCGCTGCTCGTCACCGGAGTGGCGTTGGAGGCCCTGTGGCGCAGCGCCCGCGACGCCACCTGGTTCCCCGACGTCGCCTACGGTGTGCCCGCGCTGGAGGGCGGCCGCTGGTGGACACTCGTGACCGGGCCCTGGCTCGGGCTAACCCCGCTGCAGCACGTGTCCCTGCTGGTGCTGGTGGCGGCGGGCATCGGGATGGGCGAGTGGCGCCTGGGCCCGGTGCGTACGGCACTGACCGCGGCCGGCGGGCAGCTCATCGGCGTGCTCGGGGCGGTCGCCGTGATCGTCCCCGGCGACGCGGTCGGCTGGGAGTGGGCCACGGAGCTGTCGGTGGTGCTGGACGTCGGCTGCTCGACCGCGGTGATCGCCGTGCTCGCCGCCGCCACGGCCACCCTCGTCTCGCCCTGGCGACTGCGCGCGCGGGCGCTGCTCTACGGCTATGTGATCGTGTCGTTCCTGTTCGTCGGGAGCCTGGCCGACCTCACCCACTTCATCGCGTTCGTGGTGTTCCTCGCCGTCGGCGAGCGGTTCTTCTCCGGCACCGAGCACGGCCTGCGGCCGCGGACGCGACGGGAGACCCGGCTCGTGGTGTCGGCGGGCATGTGGTTCATCGCCGCGGTCCACGTGGTGGTGTACTTCCTGCCCTCCGACGGCCCCCTCGGGCCCACCGAGGCCGAGGACGTGAACCTGGTCGGTATGCTCCTGTCCGTCCTCATCGCCGCGGCCACGGCGGAGCTGCTGCGCCGTGGCTACCGGGCAGCGTGGGGCGTGGCCCTCGCCTATGCCCTGGTCACCGCGGTGGTCACCCTCGTCGTCACGGTCCTGGTCGTCGCCGCGGACTTCGAGTCCCTCGGCGCCGTCACCCTCGGTACCGGTCTGCTCTGGGTGGGCGAGGCCGTGCTGCTGGTGGTGGGCCGGGGCGCGTTCGGCGTGCGGGTGCGGCGACGGGTGACCGGGTCGCGCGTCCACTCGGACGACGTGGTGGAGCGCGTCCGTGAGCTCATCCGTCGCCACGGAGGCAGCACGATGTCGTGGATGATCACGTGGCAGCCGATGAACTACTTCTTCGGCGCGGGCACGAGCACCGCGGGTCCCGATTCGGCGGGCGTCGTGGGGTACCGGATGCACGTCGGCACCATCATCGCGCTGGCCGACCCGGTCGCCGACCCCGCCGATCGCGACGTGCTGCTGAGTTCGTTCGTCGACTTCGCCGAGGCGCAGGCCGCCGTCCCGTGCCTGTTCTCGGTATCCGGGGAGACGGCCGACCGGATGCGCGCGCACGGGTGGCGGGCGCTGCAGATCGCCGAGGACACCATCATGGATCTTCCCGACCTGGCCTTCGCGGGCAAGAAGTGGCAGAAGATCCGGTCCGCGATGAACAAGGCGGACAAGAGCGGCACCACCTACGTTTCGGGGCTACTGCGCGAGCAACCCGCGGCGGTGCTGGCGCAGGTGCGGGAGATCTCCGAGCAGTGGGTCGGAGACAAGGAGCTGCCGGAGATGGGTTTCACGCTCGGCACGGTCGAGGAGGCGCTCGACGACGACGTCCGCATCGCGCTGGCCGTGGACTCCGGCGGGGTGGTCCAGGCGGCGCTGTCCTGGCTGCCGGTCTACCGCGGCGAGCCCGACGGTGGCGTACGCGGCTGGACCCTGGATCTCATGCGCAAGCGCAACGGCCCCGGCGCGAACAACATGGTCGAGTTCCTCATCGCCCGCTCCGCGCTGGAGTTCAAGGACGAAGGCGCCGACTACGTCTCGTTGTCCGGTGCCCCGTTGGCGCGTAGTGGCGACGACGACGAGGTGGCCGTCCTCGACCGCGGACTCGATCTGCTGGGTCAGGCACTCGAGCCCTACTACGGGTTCCGGTCGCTCCACCAGTTCAAGTCGAAGTTCAATCCGAGGATCGAGCCCGTCTACCTGTGTTTCCGCGACGAGGCGGACCTGCCGCGGATCGGTGTGGCGATCGGCCGGGCGTACCTGCCGGGAGCGACGACCCGCCAGCTCGCGGCCCTGGCCCGCTCGGGCCCCTCGGAGACCGTCGACGTCTGACGTCCCGGGGCGGGACGCACCACTGCGCCCCGGACCTCCCGGCATCCGCTCCCGCGCCTGGCGCCTCGCGTGCCCCGGCGGGCAGGCGAGAGTTCATCGTGACGGGCGGGAGTAACCGAGGGGCCGTGAGGGCCGCGGTGGGCCGGGGGTCTCCGTCCGGGCTCAGCTCATTCACCGTGGCGCGCGAGGCGCCGTGCCAGGTGCTCGCGCAGGTCCTCGAAGTGCCGTTCCGCGGCGGTCTCGTCGTACATCGACGTATCCGCCATCGAGTACCCGTGGGGGGCACCGGGGTAGACGTCCTGGTCCAGGGGCACACCGGATTCCCGGGCCAGGGACGCGATGACGTCCATCCCTTCCCGCGGCATCGACGGGTCGTCGTCAGCGTGACGCAGGAGGACGGCGGCCCGGGTGGTCGCGAGACTCAGGTGGGGACTGTCGCTCTCGTCCGTCGCCAACCCGCCGCCGTGGAATCCCCCGACGGTGGCGACGCGGTCCGTGTGGTCCCCGCCCGCGCGCAACGCGAGTCGCGCTCCCATGCAGTAGCCGATGACCCCCACGTCGCCGGTGACCCCGGGCAGCGTCAGCAGCGCGTTCAGGTAGGCGGCGGTGTCCGGTCGCGACAGGTCCGAGGTGAGTCCCTCCATCAGAGGGAAGACCTTCGCGATGTAGCCGTCCCGCTCGCCCGGTTCGCGTAGATCGACGGTCGGGGCCAGGTCGTCGACGGTGCCGGAGCGGTAGAAGACGTTCGGCGCGAGGACGACGTAACCCCAGCTCGCGATGCGATCCATCATCGTGCGTATCTGCGGCCTCAGACCGAAGATGTCCGGGAACAGCAGCACGCCCGGCACGTCGTGCTCGGCGGTCTCGGGCCGCGAGACGAACGCCTCCGCGGTGCCGTCCGCCGTGTCGATGGTCTGGTCCACGGTCATGTCGCCACGCAGGTCCACAGTCGAATCCCTTCCGTCGTCACCGACGGTAACTCCGCGATCCGGGCACCACAGCCCGGTCGCGCAGAGCGAGACGGTCGCACCGAGCGGGACGGCCGCGCCGAGCGGGACGGCCGCGCCGAGCGGGACGGTCAGCTTCGTGCGGCCAGCACCGCGTCCCGGGCGTCGAGCGCCGTGTCACTGTCCAACGCCAGGGCCGCGAGCTCCCGGCACTGCTCGAGGGTGGCCCCCGCCAGGGCGGCTCCGACGAACGGCAGCGCGGCGGTGGCCACGGAGAGCGAGCTGACTCCGAGCCCTAGCAGGACGCACGCCAGGTTGGGGTCCGCCGCCGCCTCACCGCACACCCCGACCGGGATCGTGCGACCGTCCGGCGACCGGCCCGCGGCCTCGGCAACCGCCCGGATGAGCCGGAGCACGGCGGGTTGCCAGGGGTCGGTGAGGGCTGCCAGGTCGGACGACATCCGGTCGGCGGCCATGACGTACTGCGTGAGGTCGTTGGTGCCGATCGACAGGAAGTCAACGTGCGGGAGGAACCTGTCGACGGCCACCGCGACCGACGGCACCTCGACCATGATCCCGGGCGTCAGGCCGCGCCGCCGGCACCGGTCGGCGAAGTCGCGGGCCTCGTCGACGGTGGCGACCATGGGGGCCATGACCCACGGTGAGGACTGCGCCCCGCCCACCCGGCGGCCGGCCGCGGCGAGGGCGTCGAGCTGCCGGTCCAGCAGCCCGGGGTCGATGAGATCCACGCGGATGCCGCGGACGCCCAGGGCCGGGTTGTCCTCCTCGGTCATGCCCGCGAACGCCAGCGGTTTGTCCGAGCCCGCATCGAGGGTCCTCGTGACGACCCGGCCGTCCGGGAATGCGGCCAGGACCCGGGCGTAGAGGTCGACCTGCTCGTCGTGGGTCGGTTCGGCGGCCCGGTCGAGGAACGCCAGCTCGGTGCGGAACAGGCCGATCCCGCCGGCCGGGCCCGACGCCGCGTTCTCGGCCCCCTCACCGTCCTGGACGTTGGCCAGCAGGCGCACGGCGTGCCCGTCGGCCAGGACGGCGGGGCCGCTCCAGTCGGCGGCGGCGGCCCGGGTGCGCCGGTCCGCCTCGGCCGCCGCTCGGGCCGGGCCCTCCTCGGGCTCGACGGTGACCGTGCCCGCGGCGGCGTCCACCAGCACGTCGGCGCCGTCGGTGATCGCGGCGAGTCCCCCGGCGGCGACCATGCACGGGATGCCGAGCTGCCGGGCGATGATCGCCGTGTGTGAGGTGGGCCCGCCGTGCTCGCAGACGATCGCCAGCACCATGGCCGGGTCGAGCCCGGCGGTGTCCGCCGGGGCGAGGTCGTCGGCCATGAGCACGCCCGGCGCGTCGAAGTCGGGGACGCCCGGCTCGGGCAGGCCGCGCAGCTCGGCCACGACGCGCGCGCAGATGTCGCGGAGGTCGGTAATGCGTTCGGCCTGTCGACCGCCGACACGAGCGAACATCGCGGCGAACGTCTCCGTCGCCGCCACGGCCGCGGCCTCGACCGCCGCGCCCTTCTTGAGTTCCTTGACCACCGCCTTGGCCCAGCCGCGGTCGCGGGCGAGGACGGCGTTGGCGGACAGGACCTCTGCGCTGACGCCGGTGGCCAGGGCGGCCCGTTGATCCAGGCGGTCGGCCACGGTCCGGGCCGCCGCGACGAAGCGTTCGCGCCCCCTCTCGACCTGCTCCTCGTCCGGCGCGGCCGCTGCCTCGGTTCCCGCCGCGGCTCCGGTTCCCGCCGCGGCTTCGGCCCCCTCCGCGCCCGCGGCCGCGCCCGCGGCCCCCGGGTCGAGGACATCCTGCCTGACGACCCACCGGGCGGGCCCGTAGGCCAGTCCGGCGACCACGCCGGTGCCGCGGATGACCGTCCCGGACTTCGACTGCTGCGTCATGGGAACTCCTAGCGGACCGGACGCCCTCGTCCGGCTCATCGATCGGTTATGTGACGAGAATAACTAAATCGGCTTGACTTTCCAACCGTATCGGGCAGAATCCAACACAATCGGTCACCACAGCGGAGAGGTCGGAGCCCATGTACGGGAGCGAACGACGGCGACACATCACGGAGGCGCTGGCCGCCTCCGGGCGGGTGACCGTCGCCGAACTCGCGGCCGGCCTCGACGTGAGTGCCGAGACGATCCGCCGAGACCTGTCGCTCCTGGAATCCGAGGGGCACCTCGAACGCACCCACGGCGGGGCGGTCCCGGCGGTGCCCGGTGGCCGCGTCGAACGCACCCTGGCCGCGCGGCGGTCGGAGAACGTGGACGCGAAGTCCGCGATCGGCCGGGCTGCGTTGCGGCTGCTCCCCGCCGTGGGGGGCGCGGCCCTGCTCGATGCCGGCTCCACCACGGACCGCCTGGCCGAATCGCTGCCCGCCGACCACGGCCTCACCCTCATCACGAACTCGGTCCCCATCGCCGACGGCCTGCACCGCGCGGCGTCGGAGGACCTCCACGTCCTCGGCGGGACGGTCCGCGGCCTCACGGGGGCGTGCGTGGGTCCGTCGGTGCTCCGGGCGCTGGAGTCGATCCGGGTCGATGTCGCCTTCGTGGGCACGAACGGCCTCCACCCCGAGCGCGGCCTCACCACCCAGGACCCGGACGAGGCGGCGGTCAAGAACGCCATGTGCCGGGCGGCCCGCCGGGTGGTGGTGCTCGCGGACTCGAGCAAGTTCGGTCACGAGTTCCTGGTCTCGTTCGCCCCGCTGGACGGGGTCGACGTCCTGGTCACCGACGCTCCCCCGCCGGGCCCGCTGGCCACGGCGCTGGACACCCACGGAATCGAGGTCGTGCTGCCATGATCGTCACGCTCACCATGAACCCGTCGGTGGACCGGACCGCGCAGCTGCCCGCGCCGCTCACCGTGGGCGGGGTCAACCGCATCGCGGCCGTCGACGACTCCCCGGGCGGGAAGGGCGTCAACGTCGCCCGCGTCCTCGCCGGCGGAGGGGTCCGGGCGGAGGCGGTGTTCCCGGCCCCGGCGGACGACCCGTTCGTGGCGATGTGCGCCGGGGCCGGCGTCGCGACGTCCGTCGTCCCCGCGCACGGCGCGGTGCGGATCAACCTCACCCTCGCAGACCCCGCCGGAACCACCACCAAGATCAACGCCCCCGGCCCCGAGCTCGACAGCGCCGCGATCGACCGGGCCCGCTCCACGGTCGCCGCCCTAGCCGGTGACGCGGCGTGGGTGGTGCTGTGCGGGTCCCTGCCACGCGGCGTGCCGGACGACTTCTACGCGGACCTGGTCGGTGCACTCCGCCCCGCGGGGGCCCGCCTCGCCGTCGACACCTCCGACGCACCACTGGCCGCCCTCGCGGCACGCCTGCCCGACGCGGCGCCCGACCTGGTCAAACCCAACGGCGAGGAGCTCGGGCAGCTGGCCGGCGTCGACGGCTCCGAGCTGGAGCGTCGCGCCGCCGCCGGTGACACGACCCCCGTGGTGGACGCCGCGCGGGCGTTGCGCGCCCGCGGCGTGGGCGCAGCCCTGGTCACCCTGGGCGGCGCCGGTGCCGTCCTGATCGACGACGACGAGGCGTGGTACGCGAACACCCCACCCGTGCACGTCAGATCCACGGTCGGGGCCGGAGACTCCGCGCTCGCGGGATATCTGCTGGCCGAGTCCCGCGGACTCCCGCCGCGGGACCGGCTGGTCTGGGCGGTCAACCACGGCAGCGTCGCCGCCTCACTGCCCGGTACCGGACTGCCGCTGGGCCTCGACCCGACCACGTTCCGCGCCACCGTGCGGCGACTCGACTGACCCGCCGCACGGGCGCCCAGCACCCACAGACCGCGACCCCCCACCCGGCGGCCTCCCACCCAGCACCCTCCCAACCCAGCACCCTCCCAACCCAGCACCTCTCAAACCAGCACCCTCGGAAGAACACGGAGCACGGCAATGAACCAGCCGATCATCGAGACCGCCGCGGTGCGGCTCGACGCCGACCTCGGCGGCACCAAGCAGGAGGTGATCCGGGCGCTGGCCCGGACCCTCGTCGACGCCGGCCGGGCCGACGACCACGACGCGCTCGTACGCGATCTGTTCGCCCGCGAGGACAAGGCGGCCACCGGCATGAAGGGCGGGATCGCGATCCCGCACTGCAAGTCCGAGGCGGTGTCCGCGCCGAGCCTGGCCTTCGCGCGGCTCGACCCGCCCGTCGACTTTGGCGCCAAGGACGGCCCCGCCGACCTCGTGCTGATGATCGGCGCCCCCGCCGGCGGCGGCAAGGACCACCTGAAGATCCTGGCCACCCTCGCCCGAAACCTGGTGCGCTCCGAGTTCGTGGACTCCCTCCGGTCGGCCGCCACGCCGGACGAGGCGGTCGCGGTCATCGAGGGCGTGCTCAGGCCGGAGGAGAAGACCTCGTCGTCGTCCTCGACCCCCGGTTCGGCAGCGGGCGCGGCATCGGGCGCGGCATCGGGCGCGGCGCCGGCCCGGGTGGTCGCGGTGACCGCCTGCCCCACCGGCATCGCCCACACCTACATGGCCGCCGACTCGCTCGCCCAGGCCGCGGAGGCGCGCGGCGTCGAACTGCACGTGGAGACCCAGGGCTCGGCCGGGGCCACCCCCCTCGACGCGGCGGTGATCGACGCCGCGGACGCGGTCGTGTTCGCCACCGACGTCGGGGTGCGCGACCGCGGCCGGTTCGCCGGCAAACCCGTCGTCGAGTACGGGGTCAAGAAGGCCATCGACGCGCCCGACCAGGTCCTCGACGAGGCGCTGGCCGCGGCCCAGGACCCCCGGGCACGGCGCGTGTCGGCGGACTCCGGCACCGCCGACGGCGGCTCCGGCTCGGGGGGCGGGTCCGGCTCCGACGAGCACTGGGCTCGCGGCCTGCAGCGCGCCGTCATGACCGGCGTGTCGTACATGATCCCGTTCGTCGCCGCCGGCGGGCTCCTGCTCGCACTGGGATTCCTGTTCGCCGGGTACGACGTCGCGTTCGTGTGGGAAGAGCTCGCCACCGGGTTCTCACTCACCGACCTGCCCGGGGAGGTGTGGTACCTCGACGGCGAGATCGTGTCCGCCGGGACCGCCGGGGCCGAAGCCCTCACCCACTCCGGGCTGCGGCTCTACATGGGAGCCGTGCTGTTCGCGATCGGCCAGGCCGCGATGGGCTTCATGATCGCCGTGCTTTCGGGCTACATCGCCTACGGCCTGGCCGACCGTCCCGGCATCGCGCCGGGCTTCGTCGGCGGTGCGCTGTCGGCGACCCTCGGTGCCGGGTTCATCGGTGCGCTCGTCACCGGCATCCTCGCCGGCTACCTCGTGCGGTGGATGACCACCTGGAAGACCCCGCGGTGGCTCGCCGGCCTCATGCCGGTGGTGCTCATCCCGCTCATCGGTTCGCTGGCGATCGGCCTGCTGATGTTCCTGCTGCTCGGCCGTCCGCTGGCCTCGCTGACCTCCGCCATGGAGTCGTGGCTGGGTGGCATGACCGGCTCCTCGGTGATCCTGCTGGGCGTCATCCTGGGACTGATGATGTGCTTCGACCTGGGCGGGCCGATCAACAAGGCGGCGTACACGTTCGCCACGGCCGGGCTGGTCGCCGACAACCCCGCAACGCTGCGGATCATGGCCGCGGTGATGGCCGCCGGCATGGTTCCGCCACTGGCGATGGGCCTGGCGACCGTCGTGCGCAAGCGCCTGTTCAGCCCGGTGGAGCAGGAGAACGGCCGCGCCGCGTTCCTGCTGGGCGCCAGCTTCATCACCGAGGGGGCGATCCCCTTCGCCGCCGCCGACCCGCTCCGCGTCATCCCGTCGATGATGGCCGGTGGCGCCGTGACCGGTGCGCTCATCATGGCGTTCTCGGTCGAGTCGTACGCGCCCCACGGCGGGTTGTTCGTGGTGTTCGCCATCAACCCGGTCTGGGGCTACCTCCTGGCCATCCTCGCCGGCACCCTCGTCGCGTGCGCGGCCGTGGTGGTCGCCAAGACCACCCGCCGCGAGCCCACCCCGGCCCCGGCCGCCGCAGCACAGCCGGTCGCGGCCTGACACCAGAACCTGCACGATGACGGGGGAACCCCCGGCCACCGGAATACACAGAGGAGACACCATGCCCAGCACCACCGTCACCGTCGGATCGGCCGAGGGCCTCCACGCCCGCCCCGCGGGGATCATCGCCGAGGCCGCCGAGAAGTACGAGACCGACATCGAGATCACCTACGACGACGAGGAGGCCGACGCCGCGTCCGCGATGCTCATCATGGCGCTCGGCGCCGAGAAGGGCGCCACGGTGACCGTCAGCGGAGAGGACGCCGACGCGGTGGCCGAGATCGCCGCGCTCATCGAGCAGGATCTCGACGCGGAATGACCGTCCTGGTCGTGGGATCCGGCGGGTATCTCGGCTCGCGCCTGGTACCCGCCCTGCTCGCCCGTGGTCACCGCGTCCGGGCCGGCGTCACGGACCCCGGCCGTGCCGCGACGCACCCCTGGTCCGATCGGGTCGAGACCGTGCGCTGCGACGTCCTCGACCCGGCGAGTCTCGCGGCGGCCCTCGACGGGGTCGACGAGGTGGTCTACCTGGTCCACCGGATGGGCGGCGGCGCCGACTTCCGCCGCGAGGACGCCGAAGGCGCGGAGGCGATGCGCCGGGCGATGGCCGCCGCCGGCACGGAGCGGTGTATCTACGTCTCCGGACTGGCCCCCTCGGGGGACGACCGGCTGCCGCTCTCGCAACACATGGCGTCGCGGCTCGAGGTGGAATCACTGCTCTCGGCCGGGTCCACGCCCGTGTTCACGCTCCGGGCCGGGGTGATCCTGGGCGCGGGCTCGACGAGTTTCGAGGTCCTCCGCACGCTCTGCGAGCTGCTCCCCGTCCAGCCGGTGCCCCGATGGATGCGACACCGGAGGGTCGAGCCCGTCGCCGAGCGGGACGTCGTGGAGGCCCTGTGTCACGCCCTGGACGGAGAGCCCCGCACCGGCCACGCGGACCTCGGCTGCGGGGAGGCCCTGACCTACCCCGCGCTGCTCGCGCGCTACTCCCGCATCGCCGGGCTGCCGACGGTGCGCCTCCCCGTGCCCGGGGTGCCGTGGGACCTCGTCGCCGCCGGACTGGCACCCCTGGTCGATCAGGACGGGGCGACGGTCAGCGCGCTGATCGAGAGCCTGCAACACGACATGGTGGTGGGTGATCCCGCCGCGGGGCTGCTCCCCGGGGACTGGGAGATGACGGGGATCGACGAGGCGATCCGGGTCGCGCTCGCGGACGCCGCAGGCTAGGTGGGATGTCCAGCGCGGCCACCGCCGATGCGACATCCGCTGACCCGCTTAGGTAACCTCGATCACAACTGACACTCGTCAATCCGCGAGAGTCTCGAGATCGAGGCCCGAGACGACCGCCCGAGGAAACAAAGAGGTCGCGCATCATGACGTCGCGTATCGCCACCCCGCCGGTCGCCCCGGGCCGTGAGGCCCTGTTCCGTCCCCTCGAGGTCAGGTCGCTGCACCTGGCCAATCGCCTCGTCATGTCCCCCATGACCCGCATGGGCTGCCCCGACGGCCTGCCGGACGAGGTCAACCGCGACTACTACGCCGACCGGGCCGCAGGCGGAACGGGACTCGTGGTGACCGAGGGCATCGGCGTCGACCACCCGACCTCGGTCGACCATTCGTGGATCCCCCGCCTCGACACGCCGGAATCCGTATCGGCCTGGCGTGTGGTCACCGACGCCGTCCACGCCGCCGGCGGCCGGATCATCGCCCAGCTCTGGCATGTCGGCCCGCTCTGGGGCGCGAACGCCCGCTTCGACCGGGCCCACCGCGACCGGCTGATGGAGATGCACCCCATGCGCCCGTCCGGCCGGTGGGGAACCCCGGGCGTCACCACGTACTCCGAACGCAGCGTCGCCCGCTGGTCGCCCGAGGTCCCGCCGATGACCGACACCGACATCTCCGAGGTCATCGACGCATTCGCCCGCTCCGCGCGCCTGGCGATGGAGGCCGGATTCGACGGCGTGACGCTGCACGGCGGCCACGGGTATCTGCTCGACGCGTTCGTCTGGGCCGACACCAACCGCCGCACCGACGACTGGGGCGGTGACCTGGCCGCACGCAGTCGCTTCCCCGCCGCGGTCGTGTCCGCCGTCCGCGCCGCGCTCGGCCCCGACGCGCCGCTGTTCTACCGCTTCTCCCAGCACACTCAGCAGGACTACACGGTCCGCAAGGCGACCACTCCCGACGAACTGGGCGTCTACCTGGGCGCACTCGCCGAGGCCGGGGTCGATCTGCTCGACGCCTCGACCAGGCGGTTCAGCGACGCGGCATTCCCCGACCTGGGAGGTGACGACGGCGAGGTGACCCTGGCCAGATGGGCCCGCCGGCTCACCGGCCTGCCGTCCGGCGCCGTGGGCGGGGTGGGGATCGGGACGTCCCTGCGCGAGCAGAAGTCGGGCAAGCCGGCCATCGCCGCGGACAACATCGATGCGGTCGTGGAGTGCATGGAGCGCGGCGAGTTCGACCTCATCTCCGTGGGTCGTCTGCATTTGGCGGATCCGTCGATCGCCGAGGTCCTGCGCACGGCCGGGCCACTGCCGGAGTTCGTGCGCGAGGTGCACGAGATGCCGTTGCGCTCCCCCGCCTGACCCGCCGCGCCGGGTTTCCGGCAGCGCGAGACGAATCCTGGCCGGACCGCCGAAACGGGACTAGCCTTCGGCCATGACCGTCACCGACGAACTGCTCGAGGCCGCCAAGGCCTACCAGGCCGACTTCGACAAGGGCGACCTGCCCATGCCGCCCGGGCGGAAGATCGCCGTGGTGGCCTGCATGGACGCCCGTCTCAACCCGTACGGCCTGCTGGGCCTGACCGAGGGCGACGCGCACGTCATCCGCAACGCCGGTGGGGTCGTCACCGACGACGTCCTGCGCTCGCTGACGATCAGCCAGCGCCTCTTGGGCACCGAGGAGATCGTCCTGATCCACCACACGGACTGCGGGATGCTCACCTTCCGCGACGACGACCTCAAGGACCGGATCGAGTCCGACACCGGCCAGCGGCCCCGCTGGGCGCCGGAGTCGTTCCCCGAGCCGGAGGCCGACGTGCGCCAGTCGATCGCCCGCGTCGAGTCCGATCCGTTCCTGCTCCACGCCACCGCCGTCCGCGGCTTCGTCTACGACGTCGGCACCGGCGAGCTGCGCGAGGTCGCGCGCGACTGACGACACGGCACGGGAACTCCGTACGACCGAGATCGGGTAAGTCCAATATTCGTTCACTTTTGGTCGAACCTCCCCCTCCAACCCGATCGGAGCCCCCGCCGTGCCCGCACCAAGTCACGCGTCCGCACCCACCCGCACCGTGAATCCGTTTCGCGTCGCGTTGTTGATCGGCGGCCTCATCGCCGTGGGCTTCGGCATCGCGGTCCTGTTCTGGCCCGTCAAGACCGCCCTCGCCGTGACCGGGGTGTTGGCCGTCTACGCGATCGCGGCCGGCATCGTCTACATCGCTGTGGCGGCCGTCGCCAGGTGGCAGAGCACGGGCAGCAGGATCGGCCACGCCCTCCTCGGAGTGCTGTTCATCCTCGCCGGCGCCTATGCATTCGCCTCTCCAGGAGTCGGCGGCGTTCCTCGCTCTCTTCGTCACGGTCATGATCGGCGTGATGTGGATCGTCGAGGGTTTCACCGCTCTGTTCACCCTCGGCGAGACCGGGTCGAGCGCGGTGACGGTCATCTTCGCGATCATCTCCGTCCTCGCCGGATTCGCGCTGCTCAGCACCCCGGTGTGGGGCGCGGGGTTCCTCTGGTGGCTCTTCGCGATCTCCCTCGTCGTCCTCGGTGTCCTCAACGTGGCCCGCGCTTTCCCGCTGAGGAGTTGATCGGCGGCCGCGCACCCGGCCCCGCCGGGTGCCGTCGGTGACAACCTCGTCGTCGTCGTCGCCCCCACCCATCCGCGACCGCAACCATCCAGACGACACGAGACCCCGGGACCACATCGGTCCCGGGGTCTCGTATCGCGGGGTCGTGCCTTCCCGGGGTCTTGCCGTCGCGGTCGGGGCGGCCCCGCGGGGTCAGATCGACCGGGTACTCAGTTCGTCCGGATGCCGGACTCGTCCGAGTACATGGACGTCTTGCTGGTCTCGGGGGCAAGGACCAGCGAGATGATGGTGAGCACGCTCAGGCCGACCAGGTAGTAGCCGACGTAGGCGACCGAGTAGTTCTGCACCAGCCACACCGCGACGAACGGGGTCAGCGCCGCGCCCAGGATCGCGGAGAAGTTGTACGCCACTCCCGAGCCCGTGTAGCGCGTGTGGGTGGGGAACAACTCGGGAAGCACCGCGGACATCGGCCCGAAGGTCAGCCCCATGAGCATCATGCCGACGCACAGGAAGAGCAGCATCCGCACCACGTCAAGGTCCTCGCCCGTACCCATCGCGTCCGGGTCGAGCCACCAACCGAAGCTCAGGCCGAACAGGATGATGGCGGCGGTGACGCCGATGAGCATCCGACGGCGCCCCAGCTTGTCGGCCAGGAGGCCGGCCACCGGCACGAACGCGGCGAACAGGACGATCGCGATCACCTGGATGATGAGGAACGACCGGTACCCGTAACCGAGCCCGCCGGCGTCCGCGCCGCCGATCGCGAACGACAGGATCCATGTGGTCATCAGGTAGAACAGGCCGTACGTGGCCAGCATGATGAACGTGCCGAGGATGATCTCCCACCAGTTCCTGCGGAACACCTCCGAGACCGGGGTCTTGACCCGCTCGTTGTTGGCGATCGCCCGGGCGAAGACCGGCGTCTCCTCGATGCGGAGCCGTACGTAGAGGCCGACGGCGACCATCACGATCGACAACAGGAAGGGCAGACGCCAGCCCCACACCAGGAACGGGTCGCCCAGTTCCGCGGCGGTGGAATCGTACGAGAACCAGATCGTGAGCAGCAGGAAGATGCCGTTGGCGAGGATGAAGCCGAACGGCGCGCCGAGCTGCGGCCACATGGCGGCGAACGCGCGCTTGCCCGGTTGCGCCGTCTCGGAGGCCAGGAGCGCCGCGCCCGACCACTCGCCGCCCAGGCCGATGCCCTGGAAGAAGCGCAGGATCGTCAGCATCGCCGGGGCCCAGAGACCGATCTGGTGGATCGTCGGCAGCAGGCCGATGAGGAACGTCGCGATACCCATGGTCAGCAGCGCGCCGACGAGGGTGACCTTTCGGCCGAGACGGTCCCCGTAGTGACCGAAGACGATGGACCCGAGCGGCCGCGCGATGAACGCCGTACCGAAGGTGGCCATCGAGGCCAGCAGAGCGGTGCCGGAGTCACCGCCTGCGAAGAACAGCAGCGGGAAGACCGACACCGCGGCCGTCGCGAAGATGTAGAAGTCGTAGAACTCGATCGTGGTCCCGATGAGCGAGGCGAGGATGATCCGGCGCCGGGGCACCGGCTCGGCCGAGATCGTCTCGGGGACCGCGGTACCCGTCCCGTGGGGCCCTGTGGACCCGTCCGGCGTTGCCATGTTCCTCCTAGGGCGTCTGAACGGCGCATCTACTGTCGACCACCGACCGTCGACCGCGACAAGCGTAGGCGGCCAGGTGATGTGGGTCACCCTGACCGGTGGTGGCTGTGCACGTGGCACAGATCAGCCCGTCGATTTTCGCGATCGTTGCGCACGGTGTCCAATCCCTCCCCCGCCGCCGGGGCGTGCGGGGGTGGTGCGGGTGATGCGGCGTGCTGGCGAGGCGGCGCGCAGGGGTGGCGCTGGTGATGCCGTGCGCCGGGTCAGCGCGTCCGGTAGTGGGAGTACGCGGTCCCGCCGGCGAAGACGCGATGGGCGGCGAGCTCCAGGTCCAGCGTCGTGTCCGGGGGCAGCGCGCGCAGTCCGCCGCCCACGACCCTGGGGACGACGAACAACCGGAGATCCGAGACCAGCCCCGCGCGGATCGCCGCGCCGGCCGTGGTGGGTCCGAAGATCTCCACCTCGCCCGGCGCCTCATCGACGATGCGGCGCAGAGTGTCCAGGTCGAGTCGCGGGACGAGGCGATCACGATCGGAGACGAGGTCGTTCGCGGTCATCGACGAGGACACCACGGTGCGGGGGATCGCCTTCCACCTCTCCGCGAACTCGTGCTCGTCGGGGCTCCACGAGTCGTCCACCGGTGGCGACAGCCAGTACTCCATCAGTTTGTACGTCCGCCGGCCGAGCACCTCGTGGACGACGGGCCCCAGGCGTTCCACGTGGAACCGGAACACCTCGCCGCTCGGGGCGGACCAGTTGAAGTCGCCACTCGCGTCCGCGGCGTACCCGTCGACAGAGACGGTCGCGGTGTAGGTCAGCGTGCCCATGGCCGTCCTCCAGCCCTTGTCCGTGATGTGGGCGGTCGTGATGAGGGCAGTGTAGTGCCGTGCCCAGGTTCCAGACTGAGCGTTTCCCGCGATTCGGTGTCCGGGGCCCGCGGCGGCGTCGGGTCAGTCCGACACCGCGCGGTCGGCGTCCCGACGCTCCCGCTCCTGCGCCTCGGCGATGGCCTGACGTGCGTAGACCCACCGGGCGGTGGAGTTCAGGTGCGAGCGGTGGTCACCGATGTGCAGTCCCCAGGACAGCAGGGTGATGACGCGGTTCCGGAAGCCGATGAGGAAGGCCAGGTGCACCACCAGCCACAGGACCCAGGCGAGGAAGCCGTGGAGCTCGAGCGGCCCGATCTTGGCCACCGCGCTGTAGCGCGACACCGTCGCCATCGACCCCTTGTCGAAGTACTTGAACGGCGGGCGCTCGGACGGGGACCGTCCCCCCTCGACCTCGCGGACGATCTGCTTGGCGACGTACTTGCCGCCCTGGATGGCGACGGGGGAGACACCCGGCAGGTTGTCGAGGTTGATCATGTCGCCGATCACGAAGATCTCCGGGTGCCCGGGCAACGAGAGATCCGGGTTCACCAGGACCCGGCCCGCCCGGTCCACCTCGGCGCTGGTCTGGTCGGCGAGCATCTGGCCCAGTGGGCTCGCCTGGACCCCGGCCGACCAGATCTTGCAGGTCGAGTCGATCCGGCGGAGCGATCCGTCGGGGTCCTTGACCTCGATTCCGCTGTAGTCCACATCGGTCACCATGGCGTTGAGCTGGATCTCCACACCCAGTTCCTCCAGCCGCCTGCGGGCCGCGTTGCCGAGCTTCGGTCCGAAGGGCGGCAGTACAGACGGGGCGGCATCGATGAGGATGATGCGGGCCCGGCCCGGGTCGATCCGGCGGAAGCTGTTCTTCAGGGTCCGCTGCGCCAGCTCCGCGATCTGCCCGGCCATCTCCACGCCCGTGGGACCGGCGCCGACCACCACGAACGTCAGGAGGCGACGACGTTCCGCGTCGTCCTCGGTCACCTCAGCCTGTTCGAAGCAGCCCATGATCCTGCTCCGCAGCTCCAGGGCGTCGTCGATGGACTTCATGCCGGGAGCCCAGCGCTCGAAGTGATCGTTCCCGAAGTAGGACTGGTTGGCACCGGCGGCGACGACGAGACTGTCGTACTCGAGCTCGAAGTCCACGTGCCCGGCGGTCGCATGGACGGTCCGCGCGGTCACGTCGATCCGGTCCACCTCCCCCAGTGCGACGGTGGCGTTCTCCTGATCGCGGAGGACCAACCGGGTGGAGGGAGCGATCTCCCCGACGGACAGGATCCCGGTCGCCACCTGGTACAGCAGGGGCTGGAAGAGATGGTGGCCGGTCCTGGCGACCAGCGTGACGTCCACGTCCGCCTTGTCGAGGGCGCGGGCGGCGGCGAGGCCTCCGAAACCCGACCCGATGATGACGACGCGGTGGCGACGATCCGCCGGGGCCTGAGCACCCGTCACCGGATGAGAGTTCATGGTCATGGTGCCTCCTCGACCCACTACTGTCCGGGTTCCGAGCCCCGCGGGGCCCACTCCCGCCGATCCTAGACCGCCCGACCGGGCCGGGGTCCCGAGCCGCCGAACCGTGCCGGACCGGAGTCAGACCCAGTCCGCGAGCGTCGGCGCGTATCGGCGGAGCACGCGGGTCACGAGCAGCAGGATCACCACGAGGATCCCGACCCACAGCACGGTCAGACACCAGCCCGCGAGGACGTCGCTGGGGAAGTGGACCCCCAGGTAGACGCGGGACGCGCCGACCGCGAGGACGTAGACCACCGCCACCGCGAGCGCGGCCCACCGGTACCGGCTGCCCCAGGTCAGGACGACCAGCGGCGCCGCGAGCGACATCGACCCCATCGCGTGCCCACTGGGGAAGGAGAAGGTGTTCTCCGCCGACAGGTGCTCCCAGAAATCCGGGCGCGACCGCTCGAAGGCCGGCTTGTAGGCGACGTTGAGCCTGGACGACCCGTACACCGCGGCCAGCACGAGGAAGGCGCCCCCGAACCTGCGCAGGACGCACAGCAGCAGCGCGATCACGACGGAGGCCGCGAGCACGAACTGGCCACCGAGGTAGCTCGCGGTCTCCGCCGCGGCCGTGAGCCAGGGGGTCGTGGCCCCGTGCACCCACATCATCACCGGCCGGTCCAGGGAGACGGTCTCGTCGTCGGAGACGGCGAACGCCAGCTCGGCGAAGACCGCCAGGAGGGCCAGCAGGAACCCGGCGCCCGCCGCCGGTGCCCTCCACCGGGACGCCCCGGTGGAGGGCCGGGTGTCGCCGTCGTCGATGGTCATCGCCCCAGCGTAGGGACGCGGACCGGGAAAATCAGGAAAAACTACTGCCGGGCGCCGCGGTGGTGATCGCTCCGTCGACCAGGTGGACCTGCGCGTCGCACCGGGCCGCCATCGTGGCGTCGTGCGTGACGAGCATCAGCGCCACGTCGAGCTCACGCGCGGTACCGAGCAGGAGGTCCATGACGACCCGACCGGACGCGGAGTCGAGCGCGCTCGTCGGCTCGTCGGCGAGCAGGAGCGACGGCCCGCTCATCAGCGCGCGCGCCACGGCCACCCGCTGCCGCTGCCCGCCGGACAGCGCCCCGACCGACCGGTCCGCGGCATCACCCAGGCCCACCACGCCGAGCAGCTCGTCGGCGCGCTCGCGGGCGTGGAGCCGTCGGGCGCGGGACGGCCGCGACCCCAGCCACACCATGGCCTCGAGCTGTTCCCGGGCCGTGAGTGACTCGATGAGGTTGGCCTGTTGGAACACGATGCCGATCTCGCGTCGGCGCAGCTCGGCCCCCCGGCGCGCGTCCACCGCGGCCAGGTCCACCGCCCCGCCCCCGGTCTCCAGCCACACGTGCCCGGAGTCCGGTCGGGCGAGTGTCGCCGCGACGGCGAGCAGGCTCGACTTCCCCGATCCCGAGGGCCCGGTCACCGCGAGGCTGCGGCCCCGCCCGATCGAGAGCGAGACGTCGTCGACGGCAGTGACCCTGCCGTGGCCGTCGGGGAAGGTCAGGACGACGTTCTCCATCCCCAGGGCGGTCGGGACGGGCGCGGTGGTCACGGGGGCATCGTGGAGGGCGGTACGGGTCAGTGCGGTACGGGGCATGGCGGTTCTCCTGGTGGTGGGTCGCGGTGAGGACGCCTGGGTCGACGACGACGAGGTGAAGCAGGTGCCGGACTCGGAGCCGTTCATCGGGCCGCCCCCAGTGCCGAGTTGGGGTCGGCGGTCAGCACGGGCCGCAGCGAGATGGCGGCGCCCGCGAGGCCGAGCACGGCGAGCAACGCGGCCGGCACGAGGGTGGTCCCGGCCGAGACGACGAACGGCACGGTGCCGCCGACGGCCAGGCCGACCAGGGCGGCGATCCCGACCCCGCCCACGACGCCCACGGCCAGGACGACCGCGGCCTGGCCGACCGAGTCGCGGACGACCGCGGCGGTGGACGCCCCGAGCGCCTTGAGCACGGCGACGTCACGTCGGCGCTGCATCCCCCAGACGGCGAAGAACGAGCCCACGACCAGAGCGGTGACGGCGAGGAGCATGGTGGTCATCGTGCTCAGCGAGGTGTTCTCGGCCCGGTGCGAGGGCAGCGCTCCGACGAGTCCATCGGAGTCGACCAGCGTGAGGCCGGCCTCGGCGGCGACGGCATCCGGGTCGGCGCCCGCCGCCACGGCCACGGTGGTGGCCGCCCCGCCGCGCGGAGCGAGCGAGTGCCAGGTGTCGAGGTCGGTGACGACGACGGGGGTGTGCGAATGCCAGAGATCACCGGTGTGTCCGGCGACCGCCAACGCGCTGCCCCCGAGGCTGATCACGCCGACGTCGGCGCCCACCTCGTCGTCGACACCGTCGGAGACCAGGACCTCCCCCGGCGCCGGTGGCGCCACCGACCCCACCTCGTCGGCCAGTCCCACTGCGACGACGGAGACGCCGGTCTCGGTGCCCTCGTCCAGGGTGATCCGGGCGAGTCCCACCGGGACGGCCGACGGGTCCCCGGCGGCCACGGCGGCCACCTGGTCGGCGGTGAGTGCGGCGCGGTCGAGGTCGACGGCGCCGGAGTCGTCGGCGGGGAGGACGAAGCCGGAGCCGTCCGCGCCGAGCGCCCGGAGCGCGGACACGCTCTGGTGAGCCAGCCCGGCGGTCAGGCCGAGCAGGCCCGCCACCAGGACGGACAGCATCAGCACGACGCCCGTGATGAGGGCGAAGCGCCACCGCGCCGTGCGGAGCTCGCGGAGTGCGAAGAACATGGGGTCCCTTTCGTGGGGTCTGCCTGTCGTGGGGTCTGCCTCCAGGCTCGTCCCGCCGACGCCGCACCGGATCGGCCACGAGGGTGGTTCCGCGGCGTCGAACGGTGGGGCCGGCCTCCATCGTTCGATGGATGCCGGGTGCCCCACCGGCGACTAGCGTCGACCGGGTGATCCCCGCGCCCGCGTCCGCCGCCGCGCCTGCCCCGGCGCCGACCACCGCCGCCGAGCTCCCGCCCGAGTCGGCGGGGGTGCGTGCGGTGTTCGCGCAGCTCCAGGTGGCGCTGCACACGTTGGTGGCCGCACTGCTGGCCCTCACGTTGGTCAGCGCGCACCGGGACACCTCCGGCATGCCCGATCCGCCGGCGGTCGCCGCCGCCGTGGGGTTCACGGTCGTGTACGTCGCGGGGACGGTGTGGGCGCGCCGTCGCCCGACGACCGCCGCCGTCCGGGCCGGTTGGCTGGTCGCGGTCCTGGCGTTGTGGGCGTGCCTGGTGGTCCGGGTTCCCGAGGCCGCCTACCTGGTATTTCCTCTGTTCTTCCTGGTCCAGTTCCTGCTCGGCGTGTGGGCGGGCACCGCGGCGGTGGCGGCGCTGGCCGCCGTGGCGGTCATCGGCCTGGGCCTGCATCACGGGTTCACTCCCGCCGGGGTCATCGGCCCGACGGTGGGAGCGCTCGTGGCCCTTGGCCTGGGGGCCGGTGTGCGGGCACTGCACCGCGAGTCCCAGGCCCGGCGGGAGGTGATCGCCGAGCTCGTGGCCACCCGCTCGGCGCTCGCCGCGCGGGAACGGGAGGTGGGCCGGGAGGCCGAGCGCGCGCGATTGGCCGGGGAGATCCACGACACCGTCGCGCAGGGGCTCGCGAGCATCGGGATGCTGTTGCACGCGGCCGAGCGCACCGCGCCCTCGAGCCCCGCCGTCGACCAGATCCGTCTGGCCCGCGAGGTGGCGGGTGAGAACCTCACCGAGACGCGCAGGCTCATCGCCGCCCTGCGGCCCGCGCCGCTCGACGGCGTGTCGCTGGCCGGGGCGCTGGGCCGTGTGGCCGCGAGGTGCCGGGCCGAGAATCCCGGGCTCGAGGTGTCCGTCACCACCGGGAACGCCGGCGAGCACGCCACCGAGTCCTCCACCGAGCCCTCCACCGAGCCGCCGGCGGAGCTCGCCGCGGTGCTCGTCCGGGTGGCGCAGGAGGCCCTGACGAACGCCGTGCGGCACGGTGCGCCGCAGCGGATCACACTGACCCTGTCCGGCTCCCCCACCGCCGTGGTCCTGGAGATCGCCGACGACGGCCGCGGCTTCGACGTCGCCGCCCCGCGCACCGCCGCCTCGTTCGGGCTCGACGGCATGGCGCGGCGGGTGGGCGACCTGGGCGGGCGGTTCGAGGTCGACTCCGAGCCGGGATCGGGCACGGTGGTCCGCGCCGTACTGCCGGTGCGGGAGACGGCGCCGGGGACCCGGTTGGGAGACGAGAGATGACGACGACGAGGACGCGTGTCCTGATCGCGGACGATCACGCGGTGGTGCGAACCGGGCTGCGTGCACTGCTCGCCGCCGATCCCGCGATCGAGGTGGTCGCCGAGGCGGCGGCGGCCGGCGCCGCCGTGGAGCGGTGCCGGATCGGGGACGTGGACGTGGTGTTGATGGACCTGCGGTTCGCGGGGGATGCCACCGCCGGTGTGCTGGCCACCGCCGCGATCCGCGACCTGGCCGACCCCCCGCAGGTGTTGGTACTGACGAGCCACGACACGGACGCGGACATTCTCGGCGCCATCGAGGCCGGGGCCTGCGGTTATCTGCTCAAGGACGCCGGCCCTGACGAGCTGTTGGGCGCGGTGCGCGCCGCCGCCGACGGCGAGAGCGCGCTGTCCCCCACTGTCGCCGCGCGGCTGATCAGCCGGATGCGCGACCCGCGGCCGGTGCTGACCGAGCGGGAGGCGGAGGTCCTGCGCGCCGTCGCCACCGGGGCGACCAATCGGCAGGCCGCCGCGTCACTCCACGTGTCGGAGGCGACGGTCAAGACGCACCTCGTCCACGTCTTCGACAAGCTCGGCGTCACCTCGCGGACCGCGGCGGTGGCGCGGGCACGTGAGCTGGGCCTGGTGTGAGGGTCTCGTACATGCGGATCGCCACGGCGGCCGCCGACACCGCGCTGACCACGGCGGCGGCCCACACCGCGGCATGCATCCCCATGGCGTCGGCGGCGATTCCCCCGAACACCGCGCCGACCGCGTAACCCAGGTCGCGCCACACGCGGTAGACCCCGACGGCTCGTCCCCGCCACACGGGGTGGGCCACGTCGCCGATAGCCGGCAACAGCGTCGGATAGACCATCGCGGTCCCGGCTCCCAGGATCACGGTCCCGACCGCCCACGTGCTGAATCCACTGCCGAGGACTGGACTGTGGACCCACTTGGTGAATATGCCCCCCGGTCAATCCGAGATGCCGATCCAGCCCGATAGCGCAAAGCTTCGGCGGAAGCTACTGCCGGGCACGGCGAAAATTGAGACTGCCAACCGGGGCAAAGCGATAGATGAAACCGGCCGTGGAACGAATGCCGGGCCTACGCGAATATGGTTTGCCGTCAATTGTTCACCTATCGGGTTCCCATGGTTTTGTGGCGGTCCACCGAGGCACACTTCGCGAGGTCCGCCCGTTGGGTAGCGCTAGTTCGCATTCGGCCTTGACCCTGCCAGACGAGAATCGCAGCGAGAGGTGCGGCACGGCCAACGCGGGGGGCGGGTCCGAGTATCCGGTCCACCATGATCACCGCCCACGGCATCCAGGCGGCACTGCACCAGGTGTGCGGTACCCGGCGGCGACTTGAGGTGATCGACCGTCCACGCACGAGCTTAAAAACCCTCGCGACCCCGCAGATGTCCTCAACAGGCTATTCGCCGCAGTCGCGACGGTGTCTAAGAGTCGAGAGGGGAGAGCGCCCAACGTAATCAGCGCCCAACGTAATCATTGACGACCTCGTGCCATCCCGGCGCGGCCTTCACCGCTAGCGGCCGTCTGATATTCGGCGGCATCTCCAAACGGTGCCGTACACGTCTTGAGCGGACACCTAAGTGCCAGGCCCGCGGTGAGGGCGATACCGATACCAGGCGGGCAGAGTCACGAGGTCAGCCCTGAAGGGGCAGCCACTCCTCCCTGCCCGCCCTCAATCTAGTCCGCTTCGTCGAGCACCGTGTGCGCGCAGGTCACGAGCTCGTCAACCGCCCCCGCCGGTATCTGCCCCATCGCCGTGAGGTTTCGTGAGTCGTCGAGCTGGCGCCGGCGGACCCCCTCGAGGATGATCGCAAGCTTCCACAGGCCGAGACCATGCCAGAAGGGCACATCCGAGACATCGCGCCCCGACACCTCCGCATAGTGCTCGACGAGCTCGGTCCGAGTCGCGAAGCCAGGCACGGTCGAGGCATCGAATCGCATCGTGGGCGGGTCCCCCGCCTGGGGCCAGTAGGCGAGCAGGGTCCCGAGGTCTGCAAGCGGGTCGCCGAGTGTGGCCAGCTCCCAGTCGAGGATCGCCCGCACCTGCGCGTCGTCCGGGTCGACGATGACGTTGCGTAGATGGCTGTCGCCATGCACGAGGGTGATCTCACCGGGCGCCGGCTCGCGCTCGCGCAGCCGGGCCGTCAGCCGGTCGAGATCGGCGAGATCGCGGGTGCGGGAGAGCTCCCACTGCCCGCTCCACCGGCGCAGCTGGCGCGCGGCGTAAGGCTTGCGGCTCGCGAGGTCGTCGAGACCGACTTCCTCCAGGTCGACAGCGTGGATGCGTGCCAGGGTTTCCGCCAGAGACAGCCCCACAGCGTGCCGAGCAGCCGCGGAGAGCCGCTCCGCATCCGCTCGATCATCGAGCACCAGCCCGTCGACGAAGGACACTACGAGTACCGGACGGTCGGCGACCGCCGGGGCCTCGCACAATCCGTGGACGACAGGCAAGGGCACCCGCGTGTCCTGGAGAGCCGAGAGAATCCGGTGCTCCCGCGCGACATCATGCGCGGAGGCGAGGATCTCGCCCATCGGTGGACGGCGTAACACCAACCGGCGACCCCTGACGTCTGTCGCCAGGTAGGTCAGGTTGGACTGACCCAAACCCACACGTTCGTAGGTCAACGGCTGCTCGACCTCCACTCGCTCGGCGAGCCACTCCGTCATCGCCTCCGTGTCGATGCCCTCGATCACTTCTTCCGCCCCCACTCGGGATCGCGCCGACGGTACTCGCGACGCGCGATGGTCATCTTGTGCACCTCGTCCGGGCCGTCCGCGAGGCGAAGGGTGCGCATGTGGGCGTACCAGAGGGCGAGCGGGAAGTCGTCACTCACGCCACCGCCGCCGTGGACCTGGATGGCGCGGTCGATCACCTTGAGCGCGACCGCGGGGGCCGCGACCTTGATTGCCGCGATCTCCGTGCGCGCCACCTTGTTGCCGACGGTGTCCATCATGTGTGCCGCCTTCAGGGTGAGCAGGCGGGCCATTTCGATCTCGATGCGCGATTCGGCGACCCAATCCATGATGTTGGCCCGGTTCGCCACCGGCTCGCCGAACGTCACCCGCGACTGTGCTCGGTCGATCATCAGGTCGAGAGCACGCTCGGCCACACCGATCGCGCGCATGCAGTGATGGATACGACCCGGGCCGAGTCGTGCCTGGGAGATCATGAAGCCATCCCCCTCGCCGGCGAGAAGAGCGGAGCGGGGCACGCGCACATCGGTGAACGTCACCTCCGCATGACCTTCCCGATCCATGTACCCGAAGACCGGGAGACCGCGTTCGATCTTCACCCCCGGGGTGTCGAGGGGGACCACCATCATCGACTGCTGCCGGTGAATGGGGGCGTCTGGATCGGTTTTGCCCATGACGATCATGACCTTGCAGTTCTTGTGCAAGGCGTTCGACGTCCACCACTTGCGCCCGTTGATGACGTACTCGTCACCATCGCGCTCCATGCGGGTCTCGATGTTGGTCGCGTCGGAGCTCGCGACGGCGGGCTCGGTCATGGCGAACGCGGAGGCCATCTCGCCCGCGAGAAGCGGCCGCAGGTACTTCTCTTTGTGCTCCTCGGTGCCGAAGAGGGTGAGCACCTCCATGTTGCCGGTGTCCGGGGCGTTGCAGTTGATGGCCTCGGGTGCGATCTCGAGGCTGCGGCCGGTGATCTCGGCGAGGTGCGCGTACTCGAGGTTGGTCAGGCCCGGCCCCCACTCGGGGTGCGGGTGGAAGAGGTTCCACAGGCCCTGGCTGCGCGCCTCGGCCTTGAGGTCCTCGAGCACCTGCGGCTGGTGGTTGGCATCACCGGAGGCGCGCATCTGCTCGCGGTAGACGCTCTCCGCGGGGTAGACGTGCTCTTCCATGAAGGTGAGGAGACGGTCGCGGTAGTCCTGTCCGCGTTGGCTGAGCTCGAACATCGTGGTCGTCCTTGTCTGGAGGTGTGCAGGTCAGGTGGTGACACCGGACGGTGCCGGGAGGGAGAGGGCCTCGTGGACCCGGGGGATCGTGTCCTCGGCGGTCCGGTGGTGGATGCCGCGGATGCCGAGGCGGGCGGAGCCGGCGAGGTTGTGCTCGAGGTCGTCGACGAGGACGCACTCGTCCGGGTCGACGCCGAGCCGGTCGCAGGCGATGCGGTAGATCTCGCGGGAGGGCTTGCGCACGCCGACCTGGCCGGAGACCACGCTGACGTCGAAGAGTTCCTCGAGGTCGACCCGGGCGTAGCAGTCCCGCCCGAGGGAGTTGGAGACGAGCGCCACCGGCGTGCCCGCGGCGCGGACCCGGCGCACCAGGTCGATCATCGGCAGGTCGAGTTCGAGGTGGGCGGCCAGACGGGCGAGCAGGCCCCGCGCCTCGACCCGGCCGCCCGCCTCGACGAGCGCCGCGGCGAAGGCATCCTCGAAGCCCTCGTCGTCGAGCCGGCCCACCTCGTGCTCGACGAGTGCGCGGCGGGCCCCCTCGTGGGTGGCGAGCACGCCGAGCGCCCGGTCCGGTTCGAGCCCAACGTCGGCGGCAAGCGCGCGGAAGGCGGTGCTGATCGGGACGGTGAGCACTCCCCCGAAGTCGATGAGCAGTGCCTGGACGGGGCGCGCGTCGGACGGGGTCGACTCCGGTGACGTGGACGTCATGGCGTGGCTCCTTCGGTACTTCGTGGTGACAACAGGTATACTTGAATTCAGATTCATGTTCAAGTCCCGGATCGCCGCTACCCGAGGAGCCACCATCCCCAGCGCCAGCCTGCCGTCGACGCCACACCGCGGGGCGCTCGCCGGCGCCCTCGCCGTGCTCTTCGGCGTGACCGGCCTCGGCAGCGCCGCGGTCGCTGTCGCCCTGCCGGCGATCTCCGCGGACCTCGGCCTGACGACGGGGCGTGCCGCGCTCGTCGTCAGCTGCTACTCGCTCGCTCTCGCCGTCGGCAGCGCGATCTTCGGGCGGCTCGGCGACCTCTTCGGCATCCGGCTGCCCCTCATCATCGGGCTGTCGGTCATGGTGACCGCGGCCTGCGCGGGGTCGCTCGTCGACTCCCTTCCCGCCCTCGTCGCCACCCGGACCCTGCAGGGCCTGGGTGCAGCCGCCGTCCCGGCGCTCACCATTGCCGCGATCCAGGCGCTCTTCGCCGGTGACTCGCGAGCCCGGGCCATGGCTACGTACTCGGGAGTCGGCGCGACGATCAACGTCCTCGGACCGGTCGTCGGCGCCCTGCTCGTCGACCCCTTCGGCTGGCGACCTGTCGTCGCCATCCCGCTGCTCACCCTGCTCGTCGTACCGCTCGTGTGGCGCGACCTGCCGACGCAGCGGCAGCAGGGCGCGACCCTCGACCCCGTCGGGGCGGCACTCGTCGGCGGGGCGGCCATCGGCGCCGTGCTGTCCCTGCAGGCAGCGACCCTCGGCCCGGTCGTCGCGGTCGCCGGCGGGGTGCTTCTCCTCGCCTGCGCGCCCACCGCCGTCCTGCGCTCGCGCAGGCGGCCGCACGGCGTCGTCCCCGCCGCCCTGGTCCACAACCGGGCCGCCCGCCGGAGCCTGCTCACCGCGGCGAGCCTTCCGGCGGCGTGGTTCGGCATGCTCGTCACCGTGCCGACGGTGCTCATCGCCCACGGTTGGTCGGGCACTGCGGTGGGGATGCTACTGCTGCCCTGCGCTGCGCTAGGCCTCATCGCTCCGCGCATCACCGGGCCGGCGCTCATCAGGTTCGGCGCGGCGCGCAGTCAGCTACTCTCCGCGATCGGCACCACCCTGGCCATCGTCCTGGCCGCGTTCGGGGCCGACCGGGTCGACGCCCTCGCCCTCATCGCCGCCACGCTCGTACTCATGCTCGCCTTCGGCCTGGGCCAGCCGGCGATGACCGCGCTCGTGGCCGACTCGGTTTCCGTGCACCACCGCGGTGGGGCGCTCGGCCTGCTCACTCTGATCTTCCTGCTGGGCGGCAGCCTCGGCGCCGCCGCGGTCGGTGGCCTCGGTGAGGCCATCAGCTTTCCCCGCGCCCTGCTCGTCCTGGCCGTCCTCCCGCTGACGGCCGCCCTCGCCTTTACCCGTCCACTCCCGTCAACCCGACCACGACCCCAGGAGAACCCATGACCACTACCGATCACGTCCTGTACGAGCTGACCGACGGCATCGCGACGATCACACTCAACCGGCCCGACCGGCGCAACGCCATGTCCGTGCCGATGATCGAACGGCTCGGCGAGTTGCTCGCCAGGGCCGACGAGGATCCCGCCGTGCGCGTCCTCGTGCTCACCGGCGCGGGGCGCTCCTTCTGCGCTGGCGGCGACGTCCAGCAGTTCGACGAGAACGGCGGAGAAGGGGGCGGCGCGAGCGAGGTCGACCCCACGGCGGTCGCCGCGCAGCTGCACCACCAGGAGCTCACCGTCGGGCGCCTGCACGCCTTCACCAAGCCGACGATCGCAGCCCTGCCCGGCGCGGCCGCCGGGGCCGGCCTCGGCCTGGCACTCGCGACCGATCTGCGCATCGGAACCCCGCGAACCGTCGCCGCGACGGCTTTCGCCGCGGTCGCCCTGTCCGGCGACTTCGGTGTCGCGTGGCTGCTCGACCGGCTCGTCGGTCCTGCGCGCGCGCGTGAGCTGATGCTCCTGAACCCGCGCCTCGACGGGCAGGCCTGTCTCGACATGGGCCTGCTCACGCGGCTCGTCCCCGAGGAGGAGCTCGCACAGGCGACCACCGAGCTCGCGACCCGCCTGGCCCACGGTCCGGCGCTGACCCTGGCGCACATCAAGAGCAACCTGCGCGAGGCCCCGCACCAGACGCTGTCGGAGTCGATGGCCGGCGAGGTCCCGCGGCACAAGGAGTGCGGCCTGACCGACGACCACGTCGAGGCGGCCCGCGCCTTCGTCGAGAAGCGCCCCCCGGTCTTCGTGCACTGACTGCTACCAGATTCCAGCCCCGCCCCGCCTGAGTCGGGGCGGGGCGGGGCTGGACGTATGCGCCAGTCACTCGGCGTCACCGCAGTAGCGGAATGGATCACCCTTCGAAGTACGCGCGCGGATTCTTGATGAGCATCGTGTCTATGTCGTCCTGTGACGCACCGCCCTCGAGGAGCGCGGGGATGACGTCCTCACTGATGTGCCGGTAGTTCCAATGCGGGACCACCTGGCGCTTGGCTTCGGGGTCGAACCAGTCGATGAAGCACGCCGCATCATGTGCGAGCACCATCCGCTCGGCGTAGCCGCGGCGCAGCATCTCCAACACCGTGGCCACCCGATCCTCGAAGGGTAGGAGTACGTCCAGGCCAAACCGATCCATACCTAGGTAGGAGCCCGCGTCAGCGACCTTGCAGAGGTAGTCGACGTCGGTGGTGTCCCCACTGTGGCCGATCACGACCTTCGACAGGTCGGCGCCCTCTTCGGCGAGCACGCTCTGGGCCACAAGGCCCGAGCCGGTGTGTGGGTTGGTGTGCACCGTGATCGGAGCACCACTTTCGGCGCTGGCGGCACCGACTGCCCGCATCGCCCGCTCGACGCCCGGGGTCAGACCCTGCTCTTCGATGGCGCACTTGAGGAAGCCGGCACGCACGCCCGTGTCGGCGATGCCGTCGCGCAGGTCTTTGAGGAAGAGCTGCGTCAGCGGCTCAGGGACGTCGAAAAGGAGACCGGGACCCGTGTAGTGGAACTGGAAGGGGATCTCGTTGTACGTGTACAAGCCGGTGGCGACGACGATGTTGACGTCGACCTGTTCGGCTACCCGCTGCACTCGAGGTAGGTAGCGACCCAGTCCCAGTACGGTCGGGTCGAGGATCGTGTCGATTCCCAGGTCGGGCAATTGTCCGAGTTCTGCTACCGCCTCGGCGACCTTGGCATCTTCGTCCCAGTCGTCTTGGTAGTTCTCCCGGTACTCCTCCCCCAGCACGAAGATGTGTTCGTGGGCCAGCACTCGGCCGAGATCGGCGGAGTCGATATCCCCTGTCACTGTCGGGACGGTCGCCATAGCTTTCTCCTTCGGGATGTCAGGTGTTACGAAGCGGTACTTGAATGCGGATACAGGCGCTGGTCGAGCCTGGGTTTCCACGAAGATCGCACCCGCGGCCCAGGACTGTTGCCCCATCGCCGGGCAAGTGGGGTGTCAGGGTTCGCCTACGAGAACGCGGACGAACCGCCTGCCAGCAGGCCCCGACTGGCGATGTCGGACTCTGGCAGGCGATTCACTTCACCGAGCCTGATCGGCGCGAGATCAGACCGGGTCAGAGCGCGTTTCCGGGAATGACCACGGGCTCTTCCTTCTTGTGCTCGACCACTTTCTGCGTCGGGTTCTCACTGTCGTGGCGCTCGAGCAGCTTCCTCAGCAGGGGGACAAGCAACAGTCCGAGGAAGGTCGTGCCCACGACTACCCACAGTCCGGAGGACGGTGAGCCGGTTGCCGTCTCCGCAAGACCGAAGGCGTACGGCCCCACGAAGGCACCGGTGAGTCCGATGGTGTTGACGAAAGCCAGTCCGGCAGCGGCGGCGACTCCCCCCAGGCGAGCCATGAGGACGGACCAGTAGAGAGGCTGAACCCCCACGATGAAGAGCATGGCCGCGCTGAGGATGAGCATCTTGGTCACCGGATTCCCGACCAAGATGAACAGCAACGCCAGGACGATCGCGGCCGCGGTCGTGATGCCGATGAGCCGCACCTCCGTGCCGGGATTGCGCTTGAGTACACGGGGGATGAACACCACGCCGATGACGGCACCGATGCCGACGACGCCCGAGATGAGTCCGATCATGAAGCTGTCGGTCACATTCATCGCCTCGACGATCGAGGGGACGAAGAAAATGACGCCGTAGGTCGCAATCTGGTTGATGAAGTAGATGCCCGCGATGGCCAGCAGGAACGGCTTGGACATCGCAGTACGGACGATTGCGCCCGGGTTCGACTCCTCGACCTCGTTCCCGACGGCGCGGCGAGTCAGTTCGCGCGCCTCCTCCGGTTCGAGCCATGGTGCCTTCTCCGGCGAATTGGGCAGCGTGATGTACAGGATGACGCCGAGGATCACAGTCGGGATGCCTTCGAGTATGAAGAGCCACTGCCAGCCGTGCAGACCCGCGATGCCGTCCATTTTCATGAGTGCACCACCGATGGGGTTGGCGACGATGAACGCGACGGATGAGGCCGTGAGAATGAGGCCTACAGCCGTGGCGCGATCCTTCTGCGCGAACCAGGTGGTGATGAGGTACATGATTCCGGGGTAGAGACCAGCCTCGGCCGCGCCCAACAGTAGACGCAGGATGTAGAAGGTCATGGGGCTCGAAATGAACATCATCGCGATGGTGATGAGGCCCCAGGTGACAGCGATGCGGCTGATCCACACCTTGGCCCCGATCCTGTGCAGGATCAGGTTGCTCGGCACCTCGAGGAACGCGTACGTGATGAAGAACAGGCCCGCACCGAGCCCGTACGCAGCTGCGTTGATCCCTGCGTCGATTTCCAGCGCGTTCTTGGCCAGACCGACGTTGGTCCGGTCGACGAAGGCCATGAAGTAGGCCGCCATGAGCAGGGGCACCAGTCGCAGGAAAACTTTCCTGGTCGCCCTCGCGTGCACAACGTCTGACTCCGCTGTTGGTGCTGTCATCCCGACTCCTGTACTCGAACTCTGATTCAAGTCCCAATATTGAACTCAGATTCAGGTTGTGTCAAGGGTCACATGCTTCGATTTCACCCGGCGCCCGGACCAGCTCCCCCATACGGCTGCCCGGGACGTGCCGGGGACACGGCGGAACCATCCTGACCAGCTCTGATCAGGATGGGGCAGGACTGTCTGCCCTCGTACTCCCAAGGCATGCGTGGGCGCCTCGCCCTCGAATGGGCATGAGAATTCGCGACGCGGGAAACCCTCAGTCCAGAGTGTCGGCGAGCTCCTGCGCACGGGTCAGCAGCGTGAGTTTGCGGATTTTGCCCGTATCGGTGAGCGGAAAGGACTCGACCACTTCGACGAGCGGCACCTTGTAACTCGCCATCCGGCTGCGAGCCCACTCCTCCACCGCTTCCGCGGACAGCGATCCGCCGGCTCGGGCACTGACGAAGGCGACCGGCCGCTGTCCCGTCACCGAGTCCTCGGCCGGGACGACCGCCACCGAGCCGATGTCGGGATGGTCAGCGAGAATCATCTCCACCTCGGCGGGGAATACGCTCATGCCCCTGACCTTGATCAGGTCCTTGCTTCGCGCCAGGTAATGCAGGCAACCGTCGTCGTCGAGATAACCGGTGTCACCTGTGTGAAGCCAGCCATCGCGCAGCTGCGCGGCGCTGGCTTCCGGATTACGCCAGTAGCCGTTCATGATCGAAGGGCTCCGGAGGAGGATCTCCCCCGCCTCACCGAAGGGCATCGGGTCGGCGGTCACCGGGTCCACGACGATCACATCGGTCCCCGGAACCGGCAACCCGCAGAAGACGGGTTCTGTCAGCAAGTCGTGGTCGTTCAGATGGAAGCCGTAGGGCACGACGTCGACTGTGTGGCTCTCTGTCATGCCGTAGGACCCCTCCCGCAAGACCGACCCTTCACCGATGACATCAGACCATCGCCTACGGATCTCGGGAGCCAGTTTCTGGATGAAGGACATCGCCATGGGCGCGACGAAAGAGGTCAGGTCACGTTCCTCAACCCCGGGCACGCGCAGGATGTCGAGGAAGTTCTCGACGGTCGCCGCCGTCATGGTCACCCGGTGCCGTTCGACGAGGTCGACGACCGCGGCCGCGTCCCACCGTTCGAGCAGGACCGTCGTGCCCCCCAGCACGAGCGGGATGAGGATGCCCAGATCCTCCCCCGCGATCCAGAAGACCGGGATGAAACACAGTGACACGATGTCGTCGTCAACGAGACCGTTGGCCCCCGCCCCGCTGACCGCGGTGTAGACCATGTGCCGTTGGGTGTGCTCGCATCCCTTGGGCAGCCCGGTCGTGCCGCCGGTGTAGTTGAGCGCGGCGAGAGCGTCGAGGTCTCGTGCGGGCTCGGACAACGGCTCCGCGTCGACCGTCTCGGACCATCGGACCACCTCGACCCCGTCGACGGAGGGCAGTGGGTCCCCCTCTCCCCCGAGAACCACCACAGTGCGCACCTCGGTCTCGACGGCCGCGCCGCAGAGCCGCTCGGCAAGCGCAGCGCTCGTCACGACGACCCGGGCGCCGGAGTCGCCGAGCTCGTGGACGAGCTCGGCGTGCTGGAACATCGGGTTGACCGGGACGTGCACGCAGCCCGCCCGCAGGGTCCCGAGGAAGGCCACGACGAACTCCGGAACGTTGCCCAGGTGGACGCCGACGCGGTCTCCGGGAGCCACCCCCTTCGCCCGCAGCCAGCCGGCCCACCGTGCGTGCCGGTCGGCGAGCGCGCGGTAGTCGATGACGACGTCGTCGTGGACCACGGCGGCCCGGTCGGGGCGCTGCCGGGCCCAGGCGTCGATGTACTCGGGCACCGTGAGGTCGCCCAGGGGGTGGACGACGTCACGCGGCGTGTCCGCAGGACGGACCCGCTCCTGTCGGCGTCGGACGTCCTCGAGGTGCTGGGTGTATTCCATTCCTGCGCTCCTTCGCGTCACCAGGTGTCGATGTAGCGGGTCGGTCCGTCGACCGGGGTCGCGGTCGCCATCGCGGTGAGGATCCACCGTCGGGTGTCGGCCGGGTCGATGACGTCGTCGAGCTCGACGACGGCGGCCGCGTTGACGGCCCGTCCGCGTTCGTACAGGTCGGCGAGGAGTCGGTCTTCGAGCTCACGCCGCTCGGTCGGGTCGGCAACGGCCTCGAGCTCGCGACGGAAGCCGAGCCGCACGGCCCCCTCGAGCCCCATCCCCCCGACTTCGCCGGTGGGCCAGGCGAGCGTCGCGGCCGGTCGGTGGAAGCTGCCGGCGGCCATCGCCTGCGCTCCCAGTCCGTAGGCCTTGCGCAGGACGACGGTGACGATCGGCACCCGAAGGTGGGCTCCGATGACGAAGAGCCGGGCGAAGTGCCGCACGGTCGCAGTGCGCTCGTGATCGGGGCCGACCATGAAGCCGGGGGTGTCGCACAGGGAGACGACGGGCAGCCCGTGAGCGTCGCAGAGCTGCAGGAAGCGCGCGAGCTTGTCGGCGGCCGGCGTGTCGATCGCCCCGCCGAGGTGCCGCGGGTTGTTGGCGACCAGACCCATCGGCCTCCCCTCGATGCGCACCAGGGCAGTGACGATACCGGGGGCGAAGCCCGCCCTCAGCTCGAGCACCGACCCCTCGTCGGCCAGGGCGTCGATCGCGGCGTGGATGTCGTAGGCCCGCACCCTGTTCTCGGGGACGACGTGGCGCAGCGTGCGCTGGTCGGCCGCGGCCCACTCCGGCTGCACACCCTGGAAGTACCCGAGGTAGCGTCGGGCCACCGCGACCGCCTCCGCCTCGTCGGCCACGACGACGTCGACGACGCCGTTGCCGCTCTGGACGTCGATGGGGCCGACCTCGTCCGGAGAGTAGAGCCCGAGACCACCGCCTTCGATCATCGCCGGGCCGCCCATCCCTATGGTCGAGTCGCGGGTGGCGATGACGACATCGCAACACCCGAGGAGGGCGGCGTTGCCCGCGAAGCAGCGGCCGGCGGCGATGCCGATCGTGGGCACCTGCCCGCTGAGGCGCCCCATCGTCGCGAAGGTCGGCACGTCGAGGCCACTGACCACGGTCGTGTCGGTATCGCCGGGACGCCCACCGCCACCTTCGGCGAAGAGGATCACGGGCAGTCGCTGCTGCTCTGCCAGTTCGAGCATGCGATCTGTCTTCTTGTGGTTGAGGTATCCCTGGGTGCCTGCGAGGACGGTGTAGTCGTAGGCGAGGACTGCGCAGCGGGTGTCCTCCGCCGGGGCCGCCGTGATCCGGCCGATCCCGGTGATGATGCCGTCGGCCGGTGTGTTCGCGATGAGGTCTTCCTCGGTCCGGCGGGCACGCTGGGCCGCCACGGCGAACCCGCCGTACTCGACGAAACTGCCCTCGTCGACGAGGTCGGCGATGTTCTCCCGAGCGGTCCGCTGGCCGCGGGCGTGGCGCTTGGCGACAGCCCCGGGCCGGGCGTCGTCCATGAGCCGGGCACGTCGCTCGAGCAGCCGCGTGAGGTCGGGCCGCTCCGACTCGAGGTCGAGGCCGTCCTCGGCGACACCGGCCGCGGACTGGTCCGCCGACGGCCTGAGCCTCGCGATCAGGTCGCCGGCGGTTACGCTCGCGCCTGCGGAGGCCTGGACCGCCGTCACCTCCCCGGAAGCCGGCGCCGGTACGAGGTGCTCCATCTTCATCGCTTCGATGATCACGAGCGGTGTGCCCGCGACGACGTCTTGTCCCTCCTCGACGAGCACGGCGATCACTGTCCCGCTCATCTCGGCGAGAATCTCTCCGTCCGTCAGGTCCGACGGCCCCGCTGACCGCGTCAGGCCGGCGGAGTCGAACCACGTCGTCGTCACCGACCACGTGGGCAGGTCGGCATGCGCGAGCAGTTCGCGCAACGTGGCCAAGTTGGTGTCCAGGCCCCCGACCGTGCACTCATCGAGAGCCCAGCGCGCCTTGAAAAGGGCCCCGACCTGCCCTTCCTGGCTGTGGGTGATGATCTTCGCGACGAGGGAATCGAAGGAGCCGTCCACGCGCGTGCCCTCGACGAGGTGGGTGTCGACGCGCACCCCCGGCCCGGCCGGCAGGGCGAGGGCGGAGACGACGCCGTTCGCCGGGAGGACCTCGCCGTTGCTGCCCATGCGCTCGGCCGCCACCCGCAGTTCCACGGCCGCACCGACGACGCGGGGAGGCGATGCCAGACCGAGATCGGTCAGGGTCCCGCCCGACGCGAGACGCAGTTGGGTGAGAACGAGGTCGACACCGGTGACGAGCTCGGTCACCGGGTGCTCGACCTGAAGGCGCGGGTTGACCTCGATGAACCACCACCGGGTCGGGTCGTCGGCGTCGACGATGAACTCGACCGTCGCGAGACCGCGGTAGCCACGGCCGGACAGGAGCCGGAGGGCCGCCGCGTGGAGATCGGCCCGTACCTCCTCGGGCAGGTGCGGGGCGGGCGCGACCTCCACAACTTTCTGGAAACGCCTCTGCACGGTGCAGTCCCGCTCGCCGAGATGGGTGATCCTGTCGCCGTCCCCGATGACCTGCACCTCGATATGGCGCGCCCTCTCCACGTAGAGCTCGGCGAAGAGGGCCCCGGAGCCGAAACCACGCTCGGCTTCCGACCGGGCCCGTTCCCAGGCCTCACCCAGTTGCTCCCCGGAGGGGACTGCGCGCATGCCACGACCGCCTCCTCCGGCCGCCGCCTTGATCATGACGCCGGCGGGCTCCTGCTCGCGGGCGAAGGCCTTCGCCTGCTCACGTGTGACACCGACATCGGTGGCGGGCAGAACCGGCACCCCTGCTTCCCGAGCCGCCGACCGGGCGCGGCCCTTGTCGCCGAACAGTTCGAGGAGCGACGCGTCCGGGCCGACGAAGGTCACGTCCGCGTCAGTACACGCCCGGGCGAGTGCAGGACTCTCGCTGAGGAAGCCGTAGCCGGGGTGCAGCAGGGTGCACTCGTGTTCCGTCGCCCCGGCGACGAGCGCGTCGGGCTCGAGGTAGGCCGCCGCGCCCTCACCGTGGAGGACGTGGACCGCCGTGGCGATCCGAGCGGCGAGGGAGTCGACCTCGGCGCGGGTGACGGCGACGACGACGTCGAGACCGAGCTCGCGGGCGGCCCGCACGATGCGCAGGGCCACTTCTCCACGGTTGGCGACGAAAACGGACTCAGGCACTCAGACTCCTCGGTGGGGTGGGACGTCTCAGAAGATCTCGAACAAGCCGGCTGCACCCATGCCGCCTCCGACACACATCGTCACGATGCCGTACTTGGCGCCACGGCGACGGCCCTCGATCAGGATGTGCCCGGCCATACGGGCACCGCTCATGCCGTAGGGGTGGCCGATGGAGATGGCTCCGCCGTTGACGTTGTATTTCTCCGGGTCGATGCCGAGGGTGTCGCGGCAGTAGAGGGCCTGTACGGCGAAGGCTTCGTTCAGCTCCCAGAGGTCGATATCGTCGACGGTCAAGCCGTGCTGCTCGAGCAGCTTCGGCACCGCGTAGACCGGACCGATGCCCATCTCGTCGGGCTCGCATCCGGCCACAGCGATCCCGCGCAGGGCACCGAGCGGGCTCAGTCCCAGACGTGAGGCCTCGGCGGCTTCCATGACGACCGCGGCGGAGGCTCCGTCGGAGAGCTGCGATGCGTTACCCGCGGTGATCGACATTCCCTCCGAGCCTTTCCTGGCGAGGACCGGATCGAGCTTGCGCAGGTCCTCGATGGCCGTTCCCGGGCGGTTGCCCTCGTCCTTGGCGAGTGTCACCTGCTGTGACCCGACCTCACCGGTCGTGCGGTCCTTCGTGAGCATCGTCGACGGCAACGGGACGATCTCGTCGTCGAAGGCCCCGGCCGCCTGGGCCGATGCGGTCCGTTGCTGGGACTGCAGCGCGTACTCGTCCTGGACTTCCCGGCTGACGCCGTAGCGCTTCGCGACGACCTCCGCCGTTTCGAGCATCGACATGTACAGCGCGGGCACATGTTCGGCGAGCCACGGGTCCTGCGCGCGGTAGTCGTTCATGTGCTCGTTCTGCACGAGTGAGATCGAGTCGACGCCTCCTCCGACGACGATGTCCATTCCGTCCATGACTACCTGCTTCGACGCGGTCGCTATGGCCATGAGGCCGCTGGCGCACTGCCGGTCGACGGACATACCGGCGACGGATACCGGCAGCCCGGCACGCATCGCGGCCTGCCTACCGATGTTCATCGCGGTCGAACCCTGCTGCAGGGCCGCGCCGATCACGACGTCCTCGACGCGCGCGTCGTCGACGCCGGCGCGGTCGACGGCGTGCCGCACGGCATGGCCGATGAGCTCCTGGGCCTGGGTGTCGTTAAAGGCGCCGCGGTAGGCGCGGCCGATCGGGGTTCGGGCCGTGGAGACGATGACTGCTTCACGCATGGTGGGTCCTCTGTGGTGTGTAGTGGTCTCGGAACGGGTTGTCAGCTCACTGGGAGATCCACGAGCTCAGCGAGGTCGGTGCGGTGACGGTCCGGCGTGCCGAGGGCGAGTTGATCAGATTTTGCTCGTTTCAGCCTGGTGTGGACCGGCGCCTCCCACGTCATGCCGATGCCGCCGTGCAGTTGCAGGGCCTCCTCCGTGGCCCGAACGGCCGCATCGGAGCAGAAAGACTGGGCGAGGGCCTGGGCCACGTACTGGTCGGGGTCGTCTTCGGCGAGCGTGGCGGCGGCATATCGGGCGGCCGCCTGGGCGTTGACGAGGAGCAGATAGAGATCGGCCAGCCGGTGCTTGATCGCCTGGAAGGAACCGATCGGCCGGGCGAACTGCACACGGTTCTTCGTGTAGTCCACGGTGGCCTCCAGGCTCCACCGGGTCAGTCCGAGCTGCTCCGAGGCAAGGAGCGCGGCTCCTGCCGCGAGGGCGGCGTCGACGGACTCGGTGGCCGTGCGTCCGGAAGCGACCTCGGTGCCGGCGCCCGCAACGACGACCCGGGCCAGCGGCCGGGTCACGTCCAGCGAGACAATCGGCGTGAGATCCACTTCGTCCCGGTCGTAGGCGCGTAGGGAGGTGCCGCCATCGGCGTCCCGGACCGGGACGAGGAACAGGTCGGCCCCGAGCGCCCCGGCGACCGGAGCAGCGTCGTGGTCTACCAGCGACCACGACCCCCGCCGGGCGGTCCACGGCAGAACGAGCGCAGCTGTGCGCTCACCCGCTGCGAGCGCCGGGAGGAGAACCTCGTCGCCAGCGTGAACGAGGGCGGTGGTGGCGATGACCGCGCTGGTGAGGAAGGGCACGGGCGCGACGGAGGCCCCCAGCTCCTCCAATACGACTGCGGCTTCGCGAGCGCTCGCATCAGACCCCCCGAGGCTCTCGGGAACGAGCAGGCCGGCGAGGCCGAGCTGCTCGGCGAGTACCCGCCACATGGTGGTGACGTCGGTATCCGGCTCGTCGGCCAGACGGGTGAGAAGCGCGTCATCGTGAGTGCGCCGGAGAGCGGAACGGACGCTCAGGCGCAGGGACTCTTCGACATCAGAATTAAGTAGGTCGATCATCGCGGCACGTCCTTGAAGGCGATCCCCTTGTCAGGGCGGTGGTCGGCGGGCAGGCCGAGCACTCGCTCGGCGATGACGTTGCGCATGATCTCGCTGGTGCCTCCCTCTATCGAGTTGCCCTTGGCGCGGAGGTACCGGTAGCCGGGGCCGTGCCCGAGGAACGAACCTCCCTCGGGCCGCACCATCGTCCAGTCGTGGTACGTCAGACCGTCCTCTGGCGCTACCTCGAGAGCGAATCCGCTCACCTGCTGCGCCTGGTGGGCGAAGGCGAGCTTCATCGCGGAGGTCTCCGGGCCCGGCTGGCCCGCCTCGAGGGACTGACTCAGACGCTCTCCGGCCAGCCGGGTCACCTCGGTGTCGACCCACCACTGCATGAGCTCGGCGTGGTGGCCCGGCGTGCGCACGGACACGTCCTCGCGCCAGCGCCGGGCCACGAGACCGATCTGGCCCGCCTCGCGGACGTTGCCGGCGCCGATGGCGACACGCTCGTTGTTGAGCGTCGTCGTGGCCACCTTCCACCCCTGACCGACGTCGCCGACCCTGTTGCTGTCGGGCACCCGGACGCCGGAGAGGAACACCTCGTTGAACTCGGCCTCGCCGGTGATCTGGCGCAGCGGCCGTACGTCGACGCCGGGCTCCGTCATGTCGAGAATGAAGTAGGTCATCCCTGCATGCTTGGGAACGGAGGTGTCGGTGCGGGCGAGGAGGATCGCCAGATCGGCGTTATGAGCCCCGGAGGTCCACACCTTCTGCCCGTCCACGACCCAGTCGTCGCCGTCGCGGACCGCGCGGGTGGCGACGGCCGCGAGGTCCGATCCGGCGCCGGGCTCGCTGAACAGCTGACACCAGACTTCGGTGCCCGCGAATAACGGCCGCAGGTAGCGCTGCTGCATCTCTTCGCTACCGAACGCGAGAATCGTCGGTGCGGCCATACCCAGGCCGATGCTGTTGCGTCCGAGGTCCGGTCGCGGCGCTCCCGCCGCGTCGAGCAGTGCGTCGACCTCCAACTGTCGTCCCCGGGCCAGGCCCAGCCCGCCCTTCCCCTCGGGGAAGTGAACCCAGGCCAGCCCTTGGTCGAACTGTGCGGCGAGGAACTCTGCACTCGTCGTGGTCTGGGGGTCGTAGCTCGCGAGGAGTTGTTCGACCCGCTCGTGCAGATCAGACATCGGCCGTCATCCTGCGGATCTCGTTGCGGGCGAGCGCATTCCTGTGCACCTCGTCGGGACCGTCGGCGAAGCGGAGGGTGCGGACCTGGGCATACCACTCCGCCACCGGGAAGTCCTGGCTCAGACCGCCGGCGCCGTGCACTTGAACCGCCTTGTCGAGGATCCATTCGACCGTGGCGGGCGCGGCGATTTTGATCGCCTGGATCTCCGTGTGAGCCCCCTTGTTCCCCACGGTATCCATCAACCAGGCGGTCTTGAGGGTGAGTAGACGAAGCTGCTCGATTCGCACCCGTGACTCCGCGATCCAGTCACGGACGACTCCCTGCTCCGACAACGGCTTGCCGAAGCTGACGCGGCTCGCGGCCCGGGCGACCATGAGCTCGAGCGAGCGCTCGGCGATCCCGATAAGGCGCATGCAGTGGTGGATGCGGCCGGGCCCGAGCCGGGCCTGGGCTATCGCGAATCCCGCCCCCTCCTCGCCGATGAGGTTGCTCACCGGAACCCGTACATCGGTGAAGTCGATCTCCGCATGTCCACCGTGGTCACGGTCGTCATAACCGAACACCTTCATCCCGCGGCGGACGTCGACCCCCGGGGTGTCGCGTGGAACGAGGACCATCGACTGCTGCTTGTTACGTGCGGCCGAGGGATCGGTCTTACCCATGACGATGAAGACCTTGGCATCGGGGTTCATCGCACCGGAGATGTACCACTTGCGACCGTTGATGACGTACTCGTCACCGTCGCGCACGATCGAGGTCTCGATGTTGGTCGCGTCGGAACTGGCCACGCGTGGCTCAGTCATGGCGAAGGCCGAACGGATCTCCCCGGCGAGAAGCGGCTGTAGCCACTGCTCCTTCTGCTCCGGGGTCCCGAACATGTGCAGCACCTCCATGTTGCCGGTGTCCGGGGCCGCGCAGTTGGTCGCAACCGGGGCGATGTGCAGGCTGCGCCCGAGCGTCTCGCACAACGGCGCGTACTGGAGGTTGGTCAATCCGGCGCCGTCCCGCCCCGGAAGGAAGAGGTTCCACAATCCCTGCCGGCGGGCTTCTTCCTTCGCCTGCTCGATGATCGGCGGCGGCGACCAGCGGTCGGGGGCCGCGTCGAGCTGCTCCTGGTAGGTCGCCTCGATCGGGTACACGTGCTCATCCATGAAGACGTCGAGCTGCTCCTGCAGCTCGGCGGTCCTGGCGTCCGTCGTGAAATCCACGGGTCGCTCCCTTCGTTCAGGTGGTGGGGGTGGCGGTCCGGGCGGGCCGTTCACCGGTTGTCGCGATGTCGCCGCGGTCGATCTGACGCTTGAGGATCTTTCCGGTCGCCCCCTTGGGGAGAGCTTCGACTACCCGGTAGATCCGCGGGACCTTGTAGGCGGCGAGCTGCTCGGAGAGCCACGCGCGCAGGTCGGCGGGGACGATCGTCGAGCCGGGCTGCGGGGTGACCACGGCCGCTATCTCCTCGCCCAGCTGTTCGTCGGGGACTCCGATCACCGCCGCTTCGAGGACATCGGGGTGGTTGTAGAGGACCTCCTCGACTTCGCGGGGATAGACGTTGTAGCCACCACGGATGACTAGGTCCTTCATGCGGTCGAGAATCCACAGGTCACCGTCCTCGTCCATCCGGCCGATGTCACCGGTGAGGAACCAGTCGCCGGAGAAGGCCGCTGCGGTCGCCTCGGGCCGGTTCCAGTAGCCGCTCATCACGTAGGGGCCCTGGATGGCCACCTCGCCGGTCTCGCCGGGCGGCAGCTCCCGGCCCTGCTCGTCGAGGATCGCGAGCGAGCCACCGGGCAGCGCGCGGCCGACGCTCATCTCCTTGCGCGGGTGGATCTCCTGGTTGAAGCTCGCCGCGCCCGCAGTCTCGCTCAGCCCGTAGCCGTCGAGGACCGTGGCGCCGAAACGCTCGTGGAAGGCCTGCCCCACCGACAGCGGCAGCGCGGCCCCTCCCGACGACGCGATGCGCAGGGAGGCGAGGTCCTCGCGGGTCACGTCCGTCTCGGCGTGGAGCATGGCGTTCCACATCGTCGGGACGCCGGCGACCGCGGTCAGCTGCTCGTCGGCGGCCATGCGCAGCAGCCCCGCCGGATCGAAGGGCCGCTGCAGGGACATGCACCCACCAGAGGTGTAGACGGTCGACATCACCGACGACTGACCGAAGACGTGGAAGAGCGGGAGTGCCGTGCCCATGCTCTCCCCCGGCCCGAGGTCGAGCGCCTCCGCGAGGGACGCGCCGCAGGACAGGAGGTTGCCGTGGGTGAGGATCGCGCCCTTGGGCGCGCCCGTCGTCCCCGAGGTGTAGAGCAGGACGGCGGGGGCATCGGTGGCCAGGTCAGCCGGGTCGGGTGCACCCTCGGGTGCCGGGACGCAGTCCGGCTCGAGCACCCAGAGCGGGATGTCAGCCGCAGCGGCGGTCGCGGTGACGGCCTCAGCGGTCTCGTGCCAGCCGAGCGCGGTGCTGCACCCGGCGTCCTCGACGAAGTGGGTCAGTTCGCGCTGGGTGCACAGCGGGTTGACCGTCACGGCCGTCGCCCCGAGGGCGAGGGTCGCGTAGTAGGTGATGATGAACTCCGCGGCCGTCGGAACGACCATGAGGACCCGGTCACCGCGGCGCACGCCCCGTGCGGTGAGCTCCTCCATCGCCCCGCGGACCGCGGTGCGCAGCTCGGCGAAGGTCCACGAGCGCTCACGCTCGCGCACGGCATCGGCGTCGGGCGTCTCGTCGGCCCAGCGCCAGACGAGGTCGGCGGCGTTGGTCATCGGGATTCTCCTCTCAGGTGACGCTGGTAGCGCTGCATGCCGCGGATCCACCGGTCGGGGTCATCGACCTTGCGGCGCTGCATCTCGCGCACATCGGCGTGCGGGGTGATCAGGAAGGTGCCCTCGGCGACCGCGGCGAGGACCTGGTCGGCCACGTCGCGCGGCGCGAGCACCTCGCCGGCGCCGGTCACCGCCGCGGCGGCGACCCGACCCCCTTCGCCGTCGGAGGTGCTCATGCCGGAGCGCAGCATGTCGGTGTCGACGCCCATCGGGCACAGGCAGCTGACACCGACGCCCTGGTCGCCGTAGGCCACCGCGAGCCACTCGGCGAAGCCGACCGCGCCGTGCTTGGTAACCGAGTACGTGGCCGAGCCGATCTGCGTGAGCAGACCGGCGGCCGAGGCCGTGGAGACGAAGTAGCCTCTCCCGCGCTCGACCCACCCGGGGACGAGCTGGCGTGCCGCCCGGGTGTGGGCGAGGAGGTTGACGTCGAGGGCGAGCGCCCACTGCTCGTCGGTGGCCTCCAGACCGGATCCGTCACCGACCCCTGCGTTGGCGAAGTAGATGTCGACGTCGCCGCCGAGCTGCTCCTTGGCCGCCGTGATCATCCGGGCGATGTCGGCGTCGTTCGAGGCGTCGCCCGCGACGGCGACGACCGACTCCGCCCCCGCCGTCGCGGCGAGCCGCTCTGCGGTCGCGGCCAGGCGTTCGCCGTCGAGGTCGGAGACGACCACCCGCGCGCCGGCCTCGACGAGCGCCTCGGCGAGGGCGGCACCGATGCCGCCGGCCGCGCCGGTGACGACGGCCACCTTGTCCTGCACCTGCATCGCGGCGCCCATCAGTCGCACGGCCCGCCGGCGACGTAGAGGACCTGGCCGGTGGTGAAGCCAGCCCCCTCGCTCGCGAAGAAGGAGACGGCGTGCGCGATGTCGTGCGGCGTGCCGGTGCGGGCCACGGCCGCCTGCTCGCTCGCCATCTTCTTCAGATCATCGAAGGCGATGCCGATGCGCGCCGCGGTCTCCGCGGTCATCTCGGTCTCGATGAAGCCGGGGGCGATCGCGTTGGCGGTGACGCCGAACCTGCCGAGCTCGATGGCCAGGGTCTTGGTGAGACCCTGCATGCCGGCCTTGGCGGCCGAGTAGTTGGCTTGGCCGCGGTTTCCCTGCGCCGACGTCGAGGAGAGGTTGACGATTCGACCGAAGCGCTCCTGCGTCATGTACGCCTGGCAGGCCCTGGTCATGAGGAAGGCCCCGCGCAGGTGGACCGCCATGACGGCGTCCCAGTCCTCGACGGACATCTTGAAGATCAGGTTGTCGCGGATGATGCCGGCGTTGTTGACCAGGACCGTGGGCGCACCGAGTTCGTCGGCGACGCGCGCGACGGCCGCCTCGACCTGCTCGGGATCCGACACGTCGGCGCCGACGGCGAGCGCCCGGCCCCCGTTCGCGACGATCTCCTCGACGACGCCCGCGCAGGCGGACTCGTCGAGATCGAGGACGGCGACGGCCATCCCGTCGTCGGCCAGGCGACGGGCGACGCCCGCGCCTATACCTCGGGCCGCGCCGGTGACGACGGCGATGCGCTGGTGGTCAGTGGTCATGTGAGAACTCCTGTGGTCTCGACTGCCGGATGACTCGAAACATACTTGAATCCGGCTTCAGGTTCAACTAGATTCGGGGAGAATCATCAGCGACCGAAGGAGCTCATCGTGACCCAGACCACCCAGCGCCGCCCGACCTCCGTGCAGGACCTCCAGGACCTCGTCGGCGTCGAGCTCGGCCCCACCGAGTGGCACGTCGTCGACCAGTCGCGCATCGACGGCTTCGCCGACCTCACCGGCGACCACCAGTGGATCCACGTCGACCCCGCGCGGGCGGCGGACTCCCCCTTCGGGTCGACGATCGCGCACGGCCTCTACAGCCTCTCGCGCACGCCCGCCTTCCTCGAGGAGCTCATGGCCTTCGACGGGTTCACCCACAGCCTCAACTACGGCTACGACAAGGTCCGCTTCATCCACCCGCTGCCGGTGGATTCGCGGATCCGGCTGCGCGCCAGCCTGACGTCGGTCGAGGAGACGTCACCGGGCGCGGTCAAGGTCGTCACCATGCTGACCGTCGAGGCGGAGGGCATCGACAAGCCGATCCTCATCGCCGAGTCGATCGGCCGCTTCACCGTCTGACCCCTACTTCACCGTCTGACCCCTGCACGCACGAGAGGACCGCACCTGCCGAGCAGGTGCGGTCCTCGTTCGTCAGGGCCGGGGTCCGGTCAGCGGCGCACGCCCATGGCCCCCGAGAGCGGCAGCTGCCACCCGAGGGCCCGGTGGGCCGCCACCTCGTCGTCGATCCGCTGCGCGACGTCGGCCGGGAAGGACGCGGTGCGGCGCGTGGCCAGGTCGACGTGGCCCTCGATCACCTCGAGCGTGTTGGCGATGCGCCCGGTCGTGCGGTTCACGATGACCGAGAGGCCGTGGACGACCTTGTCCCCGCGGTCGAGCCACCGCACGTGCGCGGAGACCTCCTCGCCGATGTGGACCTCGTGGAAGAACCGCAGGTGCTGCTCCATGCTGAAGACCCCCAGGTGCCGGCTGGTGCGGTAGGCGTCGTCGATCCCCACCCGGCGCAGCGCCTCCTCGGCGCCCCGGATGTGGAAGCCGTAGAAGTGGGCGACGTTGACGTGGCCATTGCCGTCCTCCCACTCGCGCCCGGCGACGGTGCTGCAGGCCGCCGGGATTCGATCGATCTCCTCGACGGGGGGCAGGCTCCCGCTCACGGCACCAGCACGACCTTGCCGGTGACCGTCCGGCCCTCGAGGGAGCCCAGCGCCGCCGCCGCGTCCTCGAGCGGGTGGGCCGCCCCGACGACGGGCCGTAGGGCCCCGCTGCGCAGGTGCGGGAGCATCGCCTCCCACTCCGTGCCGATGTGGCCGGGACGGGACAGGGCGTAGGCACCCCAGCCGACCCCCACGACGGAGACGTTGTTGAGCAGTAGCCGGTTGACCTTGACCTCGGGGATCGAGCCGGCGGTGAAGCCGATGACGAGGAGGCGGCCGTGCTCGCGCAGACAGCGCAGCGAGTCGGTGAACCGGTCGCCACCGACGGGATCGACCACGACGTCGACGCTCGCCTTGCCGACGGCCTCGAGGAAGCCGTCGGCGAGGACCACCTCGTCCGCACCCGCGGCCCGGGCGATCTCCCCCTTCTCCTGCGTGGAGACCACTCCGATTACCGTGCTCGCCCCGAAGGCCTTGGCCATCTGGATGGCCGCGGTCCCGATGCCACCGGCGGCGCCGTGGACGAGGACGGTCTCCCCCTCGGCGAGGTGGCCGCGCTCGACGAGCGCGAAGTAGACCGTCGCGTAGTTGAAGAGGAAGGAGGCCCCCTCCTCGAAGCCGACCTCGTCTGGCAGGACAAAGGTGAGGTCGGGGCGGGCCAGGGCCTGCTCCGCGAACCCTCCGAGCAGCGTGAGGGCGGCGACGCGGTCACCGACGGACAGGCCACTGCCCTCGGGGGCGGCGGTGACGACGCCGGCGACCTCTGCCCCCGGGACAAAGGGGAGGTCGGGCTTGACCTGGTACAGGCCGCGCGTCTGGAGCAGCTCGGGGAAGGCGACCCCGGCCGCCTTGACCTCGATGGTCACGAGGTCCCCGTGCTGCGGGTCGGGCAGGTCGACGACCTCGACGGCGTCCGGGCCGTCGAGCGAGGAGATGTGGATGGCGCGCATGGTGGGTCCCTTCAGATCTTCAGGAGGAGCTTGCCGGTGTTGACCCCGTCGAAGAGGCCGAGCAGGGCGTCGGGGAAGGCGGGGACCCCGCCCTCGAGGACGGTCTCGGTCGGGACGAGGCGGTCCTCGGCGATGAGTCGGGAGATCTCGGCGACGCCCTCGGGGTAGCGGTCCGCGTAGTCGGACACGACGAAGCCCTGCATCGTCGCTCGGAAGACTAGCAGCGACATGTAGCGCCGAGGGCCCTCGGCGAGGGTCTCGTCGTTGTAGGCCGAGATCGCGCCGCACAGGACGACCCGGGCGCCGCGGCGCAGGTTGGCCAGTGCGGCGTCGAGGAGCTCGCCGCCGACGTTGTCGAAGTAGATGTCGATCCCGTCGGGGGCCGCCTTGCGGACCTGGCGCAGCAGGTCGCCGTCCCGCCGGTCGATGACCTCGTCGAGACCGAGCCCACGCAACCAGGCGACCTTGTCCGGGCCGCCGGCGACACCGATGACCCGGGCCCCCATGGCCTTGGCCAGCTGGGCGACGGTACTGCCGACCGCGCCGGCCGCCGCGGACACGAGGACGGTGTCACCGGCCCGCACCCGACCGACGTCGACGAGACCGAAGTACGCGGTCATGCCGGGCATGCCGAGTGCGCCCAGCCAGGTGCTCATCGGCGCGACATCGAGGTCAAGGTGGGTGACCCCGTCCGTGTCCGACAGGGCGTACTCGCACACGCCGAAGCTGCCGCTGACCACGTCGCCGACGGCGAAGTCGGGGTGCTGCGAGGCGATGACCTCGCCAGCGCCCAGGGCCCGCATGACGTCGCCGATGCCGACCGGGGGGATGTAGGAGCGCACGTCGTTGAGCCAGCCGCGCATTGCCGGGTCGAGTGAGACGAGGTCGACGCGCACGAGGATCTCGCCGGGTCCGGGGTCGGGCACCTCGCTCGTCGTGAGGTCCCAGGTGCTCGCGTCGGGGCGGCCCTGCGGGCGGGCGGCGAGTCGGATCTCCTGCGAGGTCCGTGTCATGGGGCGGCTCCTGTGCTCGATCGGATGTCCTCGCCACCCTCCCACAACATGAATCGAGGTTCAACTACTATTGAATCCAATTTCAAGTACGGCTACCGTCGACCCACCACCACCCGACACGAAGGACCACCATGGACATTTCTGCCCTCTTCTCACTCGACGGACGCGTCGCCCTCGTGACCGGCGGCTCCCGCGGCATCGGCCGCATGATCGCCGAGGGCCTGCTCGCCCAGGGCGCGACCGTCTACATCACCGCACGCAAGGAGGAGGCCTGCCGGGCCACCGCGGCCGAACTGTCCGCGATCCACGGCGACGGGCGGTGCGTCGCACTCCCCCACGACATCTCGACGACCGCCGGCATCGCCGCCCTCCTGGAGGCCTTCCGCGAGCACGAGGACCACCTCGACGTGCTCGTCAACAACGCCGGGGCGGCCTGGGGCGAGCCCTTCGACGACTTCTCCGAGAGCGGCTGGGACAAGGTCATGGACCTCAACGTCAAGGCGCCCTTCTTCCTCACCCAGGCCGCCAAGGGCCTGCTGCTCGCCGGCCGCGAGCGGACCGGCCACCTGGCCAAGGTCATCAACATCGCCTCGATCGACGGGCTCTCGCTCAACCCGATGGAGACGTACTCGTACCACGCGAGCAAGGCCGGCATCGTCCACCTGACCAAGCGGATGGCGGTGCGCCTGGCGCCCGAGGGCATCATCGTCAGCGCGATCGCCCCCGGCGCCTTCGCCTCGAACATGAACAAGGAGGCCCGCGACCACGCCGAGGAGATCGCCGGCGAGATCCCCTCCGGCCGTATCGGCCGTCCCGAGGACATGGCGGGCGCAGCGGTCTACCTGGCCTCGGACGCCGGCGACTATGTCGTCGGCAGCACTCTCGCCGTCGACGGCGGGGTCACCATCGCCCGCTGACCGCGCACGGGGCTGCGCGCCGGGCGGATCAGTCCGCGCGCAACTCCGGCGTCGTCAGGCCCAGGGCATTGGTCCACAACCGGGTCGCTGTTTCGACGAGTTCGTCGATGGACTCGACCACCGCGCCCCCGGTAAAGGATTCGAAGGCCAATCGGGCCACCATGCCGGACAGCGCCATCGCCGCCATCGAGGCGTCGACACCGCGATCTGCCAGGCCCCGTTCCTGCAGATCCGCTATGGCACGCGCGTTACGCGTGACGAAGGCCATCGTGCGGGCGTTGCGCAGCTCGCGGAATCGGGGATTGAGCGCCGCCACCTGCTGGAGGAGCATGTTGAGGCGGGCATTGCGCCGGTACGCCTCGAAGTAGGCGCGGTTGCTCGCGGCGATGATCGCCACGGGGTCATCGCTCGCCTCGATGCGGCCCGTCCCGGGGTGGAGCATGTCGCTCTGCGCCTGGTAGAGGACGGCGGCGAAGACCTCGTCCTTGCTGTCGAACCACGTGTAGAAGCTGCCGATCGAGCACTTGGCCTCGGCGGCGATGTCGATCAACCGGGAGTCGACGTAGCCGTCGCGCTCGAAGACCGTGCGGGCCGCCGCGATGAGCGCCTCGCGGGTGCGCCGACCCCGCGCCGTCTGCGGCTGCGGCTGGGTGCCCATACGTGCGGCGTCGACGAGGTCGGGGGCCTCCGTGCTGGTGTCGCTGTCGCCGGGCATGGCGATAATGCTAGCGGGTGTTTCTACTTGTTCGTCGGGGGTCAGGCGCTGCACGGAGGAGCCTGTCAAGATCCCTGTGTATGCGGATGGTCAGAGGCAGGGTTTGATTCGGTTGAATCGCCCTGGCCCCGTCGGAGGGTCTTGCTGAATCAGGCGGCCTGAGGTTCGGTCGCCTGGTTGGAACGGTGCATCCCCTCATACTCGATGGGGGTCGGTATTCGATCGCCGAGTGCAGTCGCTCGTCGTTGAAGCACTTCACCCAGTCCGCGGTCTCGCGCTCGACCTCGTTGCGGCCGGTCCACCTGCGCGTGGTCTCCAGGTCGATCAGCTCGGTCTTGCACAGCCCGATCGCGGACTCCATGAGGGCGTTGTCCAAGTCGTCGCCGACGCGTCTTCCCTGTTAGATCGGAACCCTCCGACGTTGATGATGGAAGTGCCACGTCCTCCGGGGTGGGTGCTGGTGCACGAGTAGGTGACACCTGATCTGGCTTGCCCTGCGGGGCGGGCCTGGAAGGATGCCAGCTGTGCCCAAGCCCTACCCCCAGGAGTTTCGCGACGACGTCGTACGCGTTGCCCAGAACCGCGAAGATGGTGTGACGCTCGAGCAGATCGCGGCCGACTTCGGGATCCACCCCATGACGTTGCAGAAGTGGATCCGCAAGGCCGACGTTGAGGCCGGAATCAAGCCCGGCACCACCTCGGCGGAGTCTCGTGAGCTGCGCGAGGCCAAACGCCGCGTTCGGCTGTTGGAGCAGGAGAACGAGGTCCTTCGCCGCGCTGCTGCTTACCTCTCCCAGGCGAATCTGCCGGGAAAAGGTGGTACCCGCTCGTGAGCGAGCTCGCCGCTGACGGGATCCCCGTCGCGGTGACGTATCGGGTACTTGCAATCGCTCGTCAGCCCTACTACCGGTGGCTCAACAACCCGGTCACCGACGCCGAACTCGCCGAGGCGCACCGGGCCAGCGCCCTGTTCGACGCCCACCGAGAGGACCCAGAGTTCGGCTACCGTTACCTCGCCGACGAGGCCGAAGCCGCTGGCCAGAGGATGTGCCGGCGGACGGCGTGGCGAATCTGTTCGGCCGGCGGCTGGTCCAGCGTCATCAGCAAGAATGGCCGGGGTCGGCACCGCAAGGCCGGCCCGCCAGTGCACGACGATCTCGTCGAGCGGGACTTCACCGCCGTGGGCCCGAACGAGCTGTGGCTGACCGACATCACCGAGCACTGGACGGGCGAGGGCAAGCTCTACCTGTGCGCAATCAAGGACGTCTACTCGGGACGGATCGTCGGTTACTCGATCGACTCGAGAATGAAGTCCCGCCTAGCGGTCAACGCCCTGAACAGCGCCGTCGCCAGACGAGGCGACGTGACCGGCTGCGTCCTACACAGTGGGAGAGGATCGCAATTTCGCTCGAAGAAGATGCAGATCGCGATCACCCAACACGGGCTGATCGGATCCATGGGCAGGGTCGGCGCCTGCGGAGACAACGCGGCCATGGAGAGCTTCTTCTCGCTGCTGCAGAACAACGTCCTCGACCGGCACTTCTGGGCCACCAGAGACGAGCTCCGCGCGGCCATCGTGCACTGGATCGAACGCACCTACCACCGCCGCCGGCGACAGGACCGCCTCGGACGATTGACCCCAGTCGAATACGAGACAATCATGACCCACGAGGCCGCTCAGGCCGCGTGACTAACCGTGTCACCAATCCGTGCATCAGCCCCGCTATTCGCCTGAGTCACTATCAAGCGATCTCCCGTGTCCAGCTCGAAGGAGTCATCGTCGAACCGGCCATATGTGTAGGCCATTCCAGTGCTCTTCTCCTTGAAGTTCCACTGGTTGTTCCAATCACCGACATATTCGAAATCACTCATAGAGGGACCCTACGAACCGGGGGAGCGTGACGCTACCGCTATAACGCGCCACGCGCCAACCATCACCGAGGCAAGGCGAGAGCGTTGACCGAACAGAACATATATGAGAACCAAGCTGAACCATCTCCCGTCGACACTCTTTGAGTGGCCGTGGCGGCGCGGCTAACGCACTAACCCGGCAAGAGGGCTCCGATGCGGCGGCACCGCTGCTAGGAGATGCCGACGTCGAGGTGACAGATTCCTGCGAACCGTGTGACACGCCAGTGAGAAATTGACAGATTGTTTGAGAACCGACAGGCAGCTACAGCCCCCGCGCCATGTCCACGAAACGCGAGTAATGCAGCTGATGCGCCACCGTGATCGTGGACGTGGGACCACCACGGTGCTTACCCAGGATCAGGTCGGCCTCTCCGGCCCGCGGGTCGTCGCGCTCGGAGGCGTCCGGGCGGTGCAGCAGCATGACGATGTCGGCGTCCTGCTCCAGTGAGCCGGACTCACGGAGGTCGGACACCTGGGGCCGCTTGTCGGTCCGCTGCTCGGGGCCACGGTTCAGCTGGGAGATAGCGATCAATGGGACGTCGATCTCCTTTGCCAACAGCTTGAGCTGACGAGAGAACTCGGAGACCTCCTGCTGACGGGATTCCACCTTCTTGCCCGAGGACATCAGCTGCAGGTAGTCCACCACGATCAGCCGCAGGTCGTGCTTTTGCTTGAGCCGGCGGGCCTTGGCGCGGATCTCCATCATCGTCATATTGGGCGAGTCATCGATGAACAGCGGAGCCTCGGAGATCTCCCCCATGCGCCGGGCCATCCGGGTCCAGTCCTCATCGCTCATCTTGCCCGACTTCATATCGGACAACTTCACGCGCGCCTCCGCGCTCATGAGGCGCATGACGATCTCCGTGCGGCTCATCTCCAGCGAGAACACCACCGAGGAGAGCCCGTGCTTGATGGAACAGGACCGCATGATGTCCAGGCCGATGGTCGAGTTGTGTGTGGGGATCGCGGTGGGGCCGACCAGATACAGGTGATCGGCGGCGGCGACCTCGATGCACCTGACAGGGACGCTCTCCGCGCTGCGCACATCGGTGATGAGCCGGGCCGCCCGGCCGGAGCCGGGATTCTCGGGGACGACGATGCCGAAATCGCAGACCAGCATGAGGGTGTCGAGCGACTTGGTGGTGACGACCTGCTCGGTGCCGCCCATCTCGATACGCCACTCGTGCTCGGCGTCGGCGACCAGCTCGGTGCCGTCGTTGAACCGCACTGTGAAGCATGGACGGTCCTGCCACACCTCGGTCACGGCGACGACCTCGGTGGGCTGCCCGTCGGCACCCAGCACCCGGTCCCCCACCGCGACCTCGCCCATGGTGGTCTGCCCGTCGGGCGTGGGCAGGACGGTGTCGAGGGCCAGCGCCTTACCCACGCCGGGGCGGGCGGCGATGATGATCATCTGGCCACCGTGCAGGCCGTTGGTCACGGCGTCCAGGTCGGCGAATCCGGTGGGCACACCCTGGGCGAGCCCGCCCGCGGTGTGGATCGCGTCGATCTCGTCCATCGTGGGCTGCAGCAGCTCCTCGATGATCACGAAGTCCTCGGTGGTGCGCCGCTCGGTGACCTCGAAGATCTCCGCCTGCGCGCGGTCCACCACCTCGGCGACGTCCGCGCCCTCGGACCCCGAGTAGCCGAACTGCACGATCCGGGTGCCGGCGTCGACCAAGCGGCGCAGCACCGCCTTCTCCGCGACGATCTGCGCGTAATACCCGGCGTTGGCCGCGGTGGGGACGGTGGAGATGAGCGTGTGCAGGTAGGGGGCACCGCCGGCACGACGGAGATCACCCCGGCGGTCGAGCTCGGCCGCCACGGTGACGGCGTCGGCCGGCTCACCGCGTGCGTACAGGTCGAGGATGACGTCGTAGATCGCCTGGTGCGCGGGCTTGTAGAAGTCGCCCGGCTGGATCTCCTCCACCACGTCCGCGATGGCGTCCTTGCTCAACAGCATCCCGCCGAGCACGGACTGCTCGGCGGTGAGGTCCTGCGGCGGGGTGCGGCCGAACTCTCCGCCGCCACCCTCGTCCGGCGGAGGCGGCATCTCGCCGGGACCGCTGAATCCCCCCTGCGCCATGACCGCTCCTCTCCGCCGTAGAACTCGTACCGTCACCGAACCCGAATGGGGACCGACCCCCAATGGGCACCGAGCCTGAACAGGCGCCGAGCGACCCCTCCACTGTAGGTCACCGGACCGACACGCCCGGCGCCCCGCCCACCCGGTTATCCACAGGTTTGTCCACATTTGCGAGAGAGCACCTGTGGACAACTGTGAATGGATGTGGGTTACGCAGGGCCGATGGGCGTATCACTGTGGACAACCGGTGGAAACCGCTGGCCACTTTCAGCAAAACCGCAGGTCACCATCATCGTCGCAGGTCGCGGCGCCGGTGGAGAACGGTACTTACCACGTCACAAACAGGGACACAATGGATAACGAAAGATGAACGGCACCGATCCGAGAACCGTCCGGACCCTAGGCATTACAACTAGTTATCCACAGGCCGTCCACAAAAGCGAGGGCCCCGACCGTCACTGTGACGGTCGGGGCCCTTCTCGGTGAATCAGGCGGGGACGACCTCGACCGCGACGCGCGCGGTGGTGTCGTGACCCAGGTCGACGACGACGCTGTGGGCGCCGGTCGACTTGATGTGCTCCTTGGGCATCTCGACGGCACGCTTGTCGAGAGTCGGTCCGCCCGCGGCCTTGATGGCGGAGGCGACATCGCCGGCGGTGACCGAACCGAACAGCTTGCCGGTGTCCGAGGTCTTGACCGCGACCTTGACGTCGGCCAGCGACTCGAGCTTCTGCTTGAGCTCGTTGGCGTGGTCCGAGTCGCGCACCTCACGAGCCTCCTGGGCCCGCTTGATGGAGTCGACCTGGCGCTCGGCGCCACGGGTGGCCACGATGGCCAGCCCGCGCGGGAGCAGGAAGTTACGACCGTATCCGCCCTTGACCTCGACGATGTCGCCCGGCGCACCGAGCTTGTCGACGTCGGCGGTGAGGATCAGCTTCATGATCCGTCTACCTTTCTTTCCTCCGACGGACCCGACCGGGGCCGGGATGTCGCGAGGTCATGTCTCATGCTTATGGGGTGGGACGCGGGTGGCGCCCCGGGGAAATCGACGCGCTCTAGAACGGGGGCTCGTCGTCCATGCCACCGAAGCCACCGGAACCGCCGGCCTGCGGGGCGCTGCCCCACGGGTCGTCGTTCTGCTGACCACGGCCCTGGCCGCCGCCGTAACCGCCCTGCGGCTGACCGCCACCCTGGAAACCGCCGCCCTGCTGGCCGCCACCCTGGAAACCGCCGCCCTGCTGGCCGCCGCCCCCGCCGCCTTCGCGGTTGGTGCGGGTCACCTTGGCGGTGGCGTACTTGAGCGACGGGCCGACCTCGTCGACCTCCACCTCGTAGACGGTGCGCTTCTCGCCCTCACGGGTTTCGTACGACCGCTGGCGCAGCCGACCGTTGACGATGACGCGCATGCCCTTCTGGAGCGACTCGGCGACGTTCTCCGCCGCCTGCCGCCAGACGTTGCAGGTGAGGAACAGGCCTTCGCCGTCCTCCCACTGGTTGGTCTGCGAATTGAAGCGACGTGGCGTGGAGGCGATCCGGAAGTTCGCCACCGCGGCGCCCGACGGCGTGAACCGCAGCTCGGGGTCCGCGACGATGTTCCCGACCACTGTGATAGGGGTGTCGCCCTGTGCCATGCGCTTGTCCTCCGTGTTGAAGCCGGCGTATTACAGCCTGAGGTGGATGGTGATCGAAGGCCGACCGACCGCGCCCAGATTACCGGTGCGGTCGGACACTCCGGGTCACTTGTCGGCGCGGAGCACCTTGGTGCGGAGAACGTTCTCGTTCAGACCGAGCTGACGATCCAGCTCCTTGACCGCGTCCGGCTCGGACTTGATCTGCGCGACGGCGTAGATGCCCTCGGTCTGCTTGTTGATCTCGTAGGCGAAGCGGCGCTTCCCCCAGACATCGACCTTGTCGACCGATCCGCCCTCTTGCCGGATCACGTTGAGGAACGTGTCCAGCGACGGCGCCACGGTGCGCTCGTCGAGACTCGGATCGAGGATGACCATCACTTCGTATTGACGCATGGGACCTCATCACCTCCTGTGGACTACAGATTCGGCCACGGTGTCTCCGTGGCAGGAGGGTCGTTGCGTCAGCAACCGCTCAAGGCTACCCCGGTGACCTCGGCAGACGAAATCACCGTCGGCGGTGGCAGCGCCGCCGTGCGGAAGCGCCACCCCCTCACAGGTCGTCGAGTCTGACGTAACCGTCCTCCACCGCCCGCAGCAGCAACCGGACCTTGGTGCGCGCGGGCCGGCCGACGGCGTCGTACTTGGAGCGCACCCGCTGGATGTACGTGCTGACGGTGGAGTCGGCCAGGAACAGCCGCTCGGTGACCTCGCGCTTGCTGTCCGAGGCGAGCCAGGCGATGAGGACCTCGACCTCCCGGTCACTGAGGTCCGGACGGGCCGCGGCGGGGCGGAAAGGGATCGTGGCGGTCATGGCGCCCTCTCGTTCGATGAGTTCCGACTCATTCTGGCGACGCCCGGTCACGGCGTGAACTTCCCCCGAAATGTCAGTACAAGTCCGTACGGATGCGTCCTACGATCGTATGAAACCCCAGCACACGACCTCCGGATCCCTTCCGTACGCCGGTCGGCCGGCCGTACGATGTTGACCGTGCACACCCCCCGCGAGCCCGTCGAGGGCGCAGTTGGACGATCAGCTCCTTCTCAGATTCAGACCCGTGAGGAGCTCGGCACCGCGCTCACCGCGCTCCGGGTGGCGGCCGGACTCTCGGTCCGCGATGTCGTGCGGTTGGTCCCCTCCCTGACCCTCGGGACCGCCTCCGGCTGGTTCTCGGGCCAGCACGTGCCGACCCGCGCGAGCGAGGCGACGCTCGTGGAGCTGCTCCGCCTGCTCGGGGTCGGCGGGGACGCGGGCTCGGATACGGACCCGGCCGGCACGGGCCCGGCCGGCACGGGCCCTGCCGGCACGGACCCCGCCCGCGCAGACTCCGCCACCGCGGCCACCATCGACGAGTGGCGGGCGGCCGTCGAGCGGGTCCGGATGCGTCCGGGGCCCCGACGCACCACCCGCCGCACGCAGAACGGCACCCGCCCCGGGGAGGCCGGATCGTCGACGGACCCCGCTGCCCCGACCGGGACCGACCCGACCGACGCCCGACCGACTCCCCGCTCGGCCGTGCCCCAGCCCGACGACACCGGCAGCCCGTATGTCGGTCTGCGCTCCTACCTCAGTGACGACGCCGCCCTCTTCCACGGTCGCGCGGCCGAGATCGACCAGGTCCTGGCCCGCGTGACCGCCTCCCGGACGCGGCCGCTCGTCGTGGTGGGAGCCTCCGGCTCGGGCAAGTCGTCGCTGCTCGCCGCCGGGCTCGCCCCGCGATGGGTCGCCGAGGGCTCGACCGTGGCGATCGTGCGCCCGGCCGGGATCACCGCCGAGGTCGCGAGCACCACCGGCCACCTCGTCGTCGACCAGCTCGAGGAACTCTGGGCGGATGAGGTGGGCCCCGCGCGCCGCGCGGAGGTGCTCGACGTGCTGGCCACCCGCGCCGCCGAGGGCCGGCCGACGATCCTCGCCCTGCGCGCGGACTTCTTCCAGCCCGCCCTCGCCGAGCCCGTCCTGCGCGACGCCCTCGACGACCCGGTGGTGATCGGCCCGCCCAGCCGCGAGCAGCTCGCCGAGATCATCGTCGAACCCGCACGCTCCCTCGGCTACACGGTCGAGCCGTCGCTGGTGAACCTGCTGCTCGACGCGGTCGCCCCCGCCGACGGCGGCGCCGACGAGCGCTCCCTCCTGCCGCTGCTGTCCCACGTGCTGCTGGTGTGCTGGGAGCGCAGCCGCCGCCGTCGCATCACCGTGGACGACTACTACTCCTCCGGCGGGGTGGAAGGCGCCGTCCGCGCGTCGGCGGAATCCGTCTACCAGGAACTGGATCCGGCGGGCCGGGCCGCGTGCAGGACCCTGTTCCTCCGGCTGGTCGACGTCCGTTCCGCCCGTCCCGTCCGCCGCCACGCCCCGCTCGCCGAGCTGTCCGAGGACCTCCTCGTCGTCGCCACCCCCTTCGCCCACGCGGGCCTGCTCACAGTCGACGGCGAGGCGGTGACCCCCACCCACGAGGTCCTCTTCTCCTCGTGGCCGCGCCTGGTCGACTGGATCGACGCGGACCGGGAGGGCCTGCGCACCCTGGCGCGCGTGCGCTCCGCCGCCGCCGACTGGGAGGGGTCGGGGCGCGACGAGTCCGCGTTGCCTCCCGCGTCGGCCACCACGGACTACCTGAGGTGGAGGGACGACGACGACGGCCCCAGCGCCCACCTGGCGGAATCGGAGCGGCAGTTCCTCGCCGCCGCCGAATCCCATCACCGATCCGTCGCCCGGAGGGACCGCAGGCGCATCCGTACGCTGACCGTGCTGGCGGCGTCGTTGGCGGTGGTGACCGTACTGGCCCTGGTCGCGAGCGGTGTCGCACTCCGCGCCGGCGCGGACGCCCGCCACACCCGCGACGTGGCCCTGTCCCGCTCCGGATCGGTCTCCTCCACCACCGCCTTCTCCCGCGACCCCGGCCTGGGCCGCGCGTTGGCCCTGGCCGCCTACCGGATCCACCCCACCACCGAGGCGCGCTCGGCGCTGCTCAACACCAGCCGCGCCGACGTGCCACTGCGGTTCGAGGCCGCCCCCGGCAGTGGACGGGTCATCGCGCTGCCGGACGACGGCGGTGTCGCCGCCGTCAGCTCGGACGGCGCCCTGCGGGTCTTCCGCGCGGGCGACCCCGCGGCGGTCGCGACCCTCGCCCTGGGCGTCGGGGAGCGCCACGAGCTGTACGCCGCCGACCTGTCGCCGGGCGGCTCCGTCCTCGGGGTCGCCGGACAGGGCGCGGTGCACCTGGTCGACCTGCGCGATCCCACCGAGCCCACGATCCTGGCCGCCCTCGAAGAGGGTGCCGGGCCGTTCCACTCCGTCGCGTTCTCCCCCGACGGCACCACCCTCGCGGCCGGCACCGGTGACGGCCGTGTCCTGCGGTGGCCGCTGGGCATGCGCGGCGGGGCGCTGGCCGTCACCGACCAGCGGGCGCGGATCGCCGTCCCCGATCCCGGGGCGGAGGTCGCCAAGCCCGTCGAGGCACTGGAATGGCTGCCCGACTCCCAGACCCTGCTGGCGGCCAACCGCACCGCGGGCGTCAAGACGCTGCTCGACGCCGATGCGTCCGGCCGGGGTCGCCGCGGGCCGGACCTCGACACCGGGCCGGTCGCGATCCCGCTCGCCCTCGCGGTGAGCCCCGACGGGACCCGGATCGCGGCCGGGACCACCGACCGGTCGGTGCAGCGCTGGCAGCTGGACGGCGCCGGTGGCGCTGACGGCGGTGCCGAGGTCCTCGAGGGTGCCCGCCCGCTGCCCGAACTGACCGGGTGGAACGCCTACGTCCACGACGTCACCTACGACGACCGGGGACGGCTCGCCGCCGCCGGATCCGACGAGCGGGTCCGCGTCTACGACCCCGTCGGGCGGATGCTCACCGAGTTGCCAGCCTCGCAGGTCGCGACCGGGGTCCGCTTCACCGACTCCGACCACCTCGTGACGTATTCGGTCGACGGCCTCGTCCGACTCTGGCCGCTGGGGCGCCTGGGCGCGGCGTCGGAGTCCAACTCGATCTTCCAGACCGCGTCCTCGGCGGATCGGACCACCGGGGTTCTCGGCGTCACCGCCGCGGAACTGCACCACACCGTCGTCGACACCACCGGCCCGGTCCCGCGCGAGACCGGCCGCGTCGTCCCCGACGCCGGGACCCGGTTCTCCGGCTCCCTGGCCATGTCCCCCGACGGCCGCGTCGTCTACGCCGGGCTCGCCGACGGGGGCCTGCAGGTGTTCACCGCGCCGTTCGGGCCCGCCACCCGCCCGGTGGCGGCCCTGCCCGTGACCTCCGGGGTGGTGGTGGCCAGCCCGCTCAGCCCCGACGGGCGCACCCTGGCCGTGTGCAGCGACACCAGCCCCGACCTGGGACTGGTCGACGTCACCGATCCCGCCGAGCCCACGCTCCGGGTCACGGTGCCGCTGCCCGACCCGTGCGTCGTCGCCGAGTTCTCGGCCGATTCCGGGCAACTCGTCGTGCCGACCCTCGGGCCCGAGACGGTCGTCCTCGACACCACCGACCCCGACCGGCCGACCGTCGCCCACCGGCTCAGCACCGGGATCGGCGCCTCGCCGTCGGCCGGGTACGCGCACGGCTCGCCACTGCTGGCCACCTCCGGCGGGGACAAGACGATCCGACTGTGGGACATGGCCGACGCGACCGCGCCCCGCGAACTGTCCTCGTTCACCGCGCCGCCCGGGGAGATCTACTGGACCGCGTTCTCCGCGGACGACGACCTGGTCATGCTCACCTCGAGCACCGGCCAGGTCACCGTGGTGGACGTGTCCGACCCTGCCGGGCCGCAACCGTGGGCGGTTCTGGGATCGACCACCGATCCCCTGCTCTACCAGGGCCGCAGCGCCTCGCCCACGGGCGGCCTGCTCGCGGTGGGCGTCGAGGGCGCCATGTGGATGTGGCAGCTCGACCCGGACCGGGTGGTGAGCGAGGCCTGCGCCGGTGGCGTGCAGCTCACCGCCGAGGAGTGGGATCGGCACTTCCCGGACACCGAGCCGTTCGACCTGTGTGGCTGACCGGGTCGCGCAGTGGGAGCGCCGGGCCGCTGACCGGGGGCGGGGGCGGTGCGGGGGCGGTCAGCCGTGTTGGAGGCCGATCGTCAACGCCTGCGTGACCGGGATGACGGTGAGGAACAGGAAGGCCGCCACCGTCCAGCCGATCCACACGGGTTGGCGCCACCCGGCCCGGTAGCCGCCGGCAGCGGTGACCATGCAGATGAAGCCGATCAGGATGCAGACGAACATCCAGATCATGGAGTTGGTGCTCATGGGGCGGCGTCCTCTTTCCGGGGGGGCGTCGACGGGGTCGCGCCTCGCGGGCGGGGCGACGACGAGGGGTTCGTCCGGGTCGGCGAGCACCCCGGCCAGCGGGTCCGGGCCCTCGGGCGTGCCCTGGTGCGTCATGCGGACGCGGTCCAGGTGGGGGCGGTAGATCTCGAGGATGACCACGGCGCAGATCGCCACGACCAGCAGGTCGCGGACCAGGACGAGTGGGTGGAACACGTCCGCGCCGATCCCCTTGTTGTCGACGCCGTGGAAGTACGACATGTGCGCCACCCAGAGCAGGGCGTCGAACGCCATCCACGGCAGCAGGAGCCGCACGCGGGGGACGGCGAGCACCGCGAGGGGCACCAGCCAGAGCGAGTACTGCGGACTCCACACCTTGTTCGTGAGCAGGAAGAACGCCACGATGAGGAACGCCAACTGCGCGACCCGGGGGGTGACGGGCGCAGTGAGTCCGATGACGAGCACCGCGATGCAGCCGAGCGCGAACAACACCAACGACACCAGGTTGAGGGTCGCAGGGGCCTCCCCCGCCGCGCGGGCCGCGTCGAAGCCCTGCCACCCGGTGAGGGTCTGGATGACCGCGTAGATGCTCTCGGGATTGGCGGGCCTGTCCGAGTTGAGTCGGTAGAACTCCCGCCAGCCCTCGGGGAACGGGATCATGATCGGCAGGTTCACGGCCAGCCAGGCCACCACCGCCGCCGCGGCCGCCTTACCCAGCTCGGCGAAGCGCCGACGGCGCAGGGCCACCACCAGAAGTGCGCCGAACAGGAACAGCGGGTACAGCTTCGCCGCCACGCCCAGGCCCAGCACGACCCCGGCCCAGACCGGGCGCGAACGGGCCCACAGCAACAGCGCGACGGAGGCGAACGCGATCGCCATCAGGTCGTAGTTGGTGAAGGCCTGGAAGATGATGAGCGGGCTGGCCGCCATGAGCAGCGTGTCCCAGGGCCTGCGCCCCGCGGACTGGTAGGTGGCCCATACGGCGATCATCCACGCCAGCGCGAGCACGACGCTGCCCAGGACGAAGTACTTGGCCACCTCGATGAGCCCGCCGGGGAAGACCGCGTGCCAGGCCTGGGCCGCCTGGGCCGTGACGTACTGGAACATCCCGGACAACACCGGGTACTCCATGTAGCGGACCTCGCCGTTGTCGGCGATCCACATGTACTTGTACGGGAAGGCGCCGGTGTCCAACCCCTCCGCCGAGTACAGCGGCAGCGGGTCCGCGTAACACGCCTTGTAGTACTGGCGGCCGTCCCAGTTGAGGCCCGGCTGCGAACCGTCGGTGGGGTGGGTGGTCTCCAGGCAGGCGGACTTGGAGAAGAACCCGAACGCCAGGAAGATCACGGCAAACAGCATGATCACGCGCAGCGGCGTCCAGAACCGTTGACGACCGACCACCGCGTGACGACCGACCGGCCCACCCCACGCCGCGATGGCCTCCGCGCCGACCCCGTCACCGGGGCGGACCCGCTCGTGCGGCTCCAGGGAGCGGAGGTCGTCGACGAGCGGCAGCGGGGAGATACGGCCGTTGCTCTGCACGATCACACCCTAGCGGCGGGGGCGGGGGCCGGTCGCCCGGGATCAGGCCCCGTCGTCCCCGTCGCCGTCGCCGCCACCTGTGCCTCCGTCTCCGCCGGTGCCGCCACCGGCATCAGCACCACCGCCGCCGGGGACAGGGGCGGGCTCGGGTGCGGGCGCCGGGGCGGGTGCCGGTGCGCCGGCCCCCGGGATGACGATCTCCGGCAGGCCGGGGACCTGGAGCGTGAGCGGGCCGGGGGCCTGGGGCGCCGGCGCGGGCTGGGCCGGGGCCGGGGCCTGACTGGGCTGGGGGTCGTACTCCTCGGTGCCGGCACCGGTGCCGGTCCCGCCCGTGGTGCCCGAGCCGCTACCGTAGGACTGCCCCTGGGACGCGCCGGCCTGGCCGCCGATGTACCCGGGTTCGGGGAAACTCTCCCACTCCGTGCCGGACAGGGCGCCGTCCATCGCGGACTTCCAGATGTCGGCGGGCAGCGACGCGCCGTACATGGTGCCGCCCCAGGCGTTGAGCAGCGGCTGGTTGTCGTCGGTCCCCACCCAGACGGCCGTCGCGATCGACGGGGTGTAGCCGACGAACCAGGCGTCCTTGTTGTAGCCGGTCTCGCCGAGCTGGGTGGTGCCGGACTTCGAGGCCGAGGGCCGCCCGCCGGCCAGCGAGTGACCGTTCGAGTAGGCGGCGATGGGCTCCATCGCGGAGGTGAGGTTGTTGGCGACGTCGGGATCGACAACCTCTTCGCCCTCGACCGAGGAGTTGTCCAGCAGCACCTCGCCGTCGGCGGTCTCGACCCGCTCGATGAAGTGGGTCGGTCGGTGGACTCCCTCTGCGGCGAAGGTCGCCAGGCCGGTCGCCATGTCCCGCACGCGGATCGGGTACTGGCCCAGGATGAGGCCGTCGTAGGGATCCTCGCCCTGCTCGCTCAGCGTCTCCCACGGCAGACCCGGGATCTGCTTGGGGATGCCGGTGCGGTGGGCCATGTCGCGGACGTCGTTGGCCCCGTTGTCCAGCATGCGCTGGAGCCGGATGAACGAGGTGTTGAGCGACAGCAGCAACGCCTGGGAGATGGAGCACGAGCCACAGGACCGGCCGTCGACGTTGGTGACCGTGACGTTGCCGGTGGTCACCGGTGCGGACGAGATCTGGGTCCCCAGGCCGATGCCCTGATCGAGAGCGGCGGCGACGCCGAAGATCTTGAACGTCGAACCGGTCTGCAGGGGGGCGTTGGCGTAGTCCCAGCCCTCGGCCTCCTCGCCGCCGTAGTACCCGATCACGCCGCCCGTCTTGGGATTGATCGAGACGATGGCGGTCCGGTTCTCCGGCCTCTCGCCCTGCATGTTCGACCGGGCGGCGTCGACGACCGCCGACTGGGTCTGGGGGTCGATCGTCGTGGTGATCTTCAGGCCCCGCGTGTTGAGCATCTGCTCGTCGATCCCGGCGGCCGCGAGCTCGCCCAGCACCTGACGGCGGATGGGTCCGTTGCTCGGGTCGCCGACGTTCTGCTCGATCGCCTGCGGGTCTTCGACGACCTGAGGGAACGCCGCGTTGCCGCGCTGCTGGGCGTCGATCGCGCCCATCTCCCGCATCCCGTCCATGACGTAGTTCCAGCGGCCCTCGGCCGCGGCCCGGTTGTTGAGCGGGTCGAGGGCCGACGGGGACTGGATGACGCCGGCGAGCAGCGCGCCCTCCTCGATCGTGAGCGCCTCGACCGGCTTGTTGAAGTAGGCGGTGGACGCGGCGGCGATGCCGTAGGCGCCGCGGCCGAAGTAGATGGTGTTGAGGTACGCCTCGAGGATCTGGTCCTTGGACCACTCGTTCGTCATCTTGGCCGCGATGACGATCTCCTTGGCCTTGCGTTGGTACGTGGGGGCGTCGCCGACCATCGTGTTCTTGACGTACTGCTGGGTGATGGTCGAGCCACCGCCCGCACCGGCCTCGCCGGTGATCTGCCCGATCACCGCGCGACCGATGCCGGTGGGGTCGTACCCCTCGTTGGTGTAGAAACTGCGGTCCTCGGCGGCGATCACCGCGTTGCGCACGTGCACGGGGATCGCGTCGAGCTCGATGAGCGTGCGGTTGCCCTCCGGGGGCACGATACGACCGATCATCGTGGTGCCGTCGCTGGAGTAGATCTCGGAGATCTGTTCGGTGCGGACGCTGCCGGGGCTGGGGATCTCGGTGCGGTTGTACATCACCCCCGCGATGGCCAGGGGGACCACGAGGACGACGACGGCGAGGAGGATCACCGTCGTCCAGATCGGATGGCGACGGGCCCAGCCGCGCCGGTCCGAGCTGGTGCTCCGGCCCTCGTCGGCGGACCGGTTCGTCCTGCCATTCTGCGACATGTTCTACCCTCCTGCGAGCCGACCCGTCTGGCCCGGGAGTCCCCCGGTTGCGGTGCTCTGGCGACCATTGTGTACGAAATCGCGACCGATTCTGTACTCCGGAACCCGCGTCGGGCACTCCGGGCGGGCGTCAGCTGTGTCGGCGGAGCTCTCGCGCCGCTCGTCGCACGCCCTTTCCGGCACCCGGGGTGAGCCCCACCTCGTAGGAGAGGATGAGGTGGTTCCAGGAGCAGCTGCGGCACACCTCCACCACGTGGACGGTGAACCCGTCGTGGGTCAACGCGAGGTGTTCTATCTCGTCCTGACCGCGGGCCGACCCGGACGCCGGCCCCAGGTCGTCACCGAACACCCAGGAGACCTCCGTGAGGTTCTCCTTGCGGCACACCGGGCAGACCGTCTCCGTCTCCACGCCGTGGAAACCGGCGGCCCGCAGGAGGTAGACGTCCGCGTCGCACACCTCGCGCAGCGAGAGCGCGCCCTCGCGCAGGCCCCCCAGGACACCGCGGCGGCGCAGGGCGAAGTCCACCACCCGTCGACGCTGGAGCGCCGCACGGCCGGTGGGGTCCTCGGGCCCCGGCGCGGGGCCGGGTCGCGGGGAGCGGGAGTCGGCCTGGTCCACGTCCCCCAGCCTACGGCCCCCGCCGCGGGCCCGGTCCCGAGCGAGCCGCAGAGCGCGCCGACACGTCGGGCCGATGCCACCGCTCGGTATATCGGCTCGATACATCAGCAGGTGTACAGTGTGAATCCGTCGCATGACGCACGGCGCGCGACGCGCACAGGCACGATTCGCGGGAAGGGGAGGTGGAGTGCTCGAACTGGCAATCCTGGGTCTGCTCGACGAGCGGCCGATGCACGGCTACGAGCTGCGCAAGCGACTCTCCGAGATGCTCGGGACGGTCCGGACCGTGTCCTTCGGCTCCCTCTACCCCACTCTGCGCCGCCTCCAGCAGCAGGGCGACATCGTCGAGGACTCCTCGGCCGCCACCGCCACCAGGCCGCCCGCCACCACGCGGCGCGGGCGCAAGACCTACCGCATCACCACCCGCGGCAAGGGGACGTTGGCGGCCCTGCTCGACGAGCCGGTGACGGCGTCGTTCGCCGACGACGGTTTCGGCGTCCACCTCGCGTTCTTCGACCGCACTCCCGGGCCCGCCCGGGTGCGCCTTCTCGAGGGCCGGCGTCGGGTGCTGGAGGAGCGTCGCGAGAGCCAACGCGACGCCGCCACCCGCGCCGGACCCACCGAACTGCGCTACGCCCGGCAACTCACGTTGCTCGGGCTGGAGACCAGCGAGCGCGAGCTGCGCTGGATCAATGAACTCATCCGGACAGAGAACCCATCACAAGGAGATCCCCAATGACCGACAAGAAGGTGCGCGTCGCGATCGTCGGCGTCGGCAACTGCGCGTCCTCGCTCGTGCAGGGCGTCGAGTTCTACGCCGGCGCCGCGATCGACCAGACGGTTCCCGGACTCATGCACGTCAAGTTCGGCGACTACCACGTGGGCGACGTCGAGTTCGTCGCCGCGTTCGACGTGGACGGCAAGAAGGTCGGCATGGACCTCGCCGAGGCGATCAACGCCTCCGAGAACAACACCCTGAAGCTCTGCGACGTGCCGCCGACCGGCGTCACCGTGCAGCGCGGACCCACCCTCGACGGCCTGGGCAAGTACTACCGCGAGACCATCGAGGAGTCCGCCGCCGAGCCCGTCGACATCGTGCAGGCCCTGCGTGACGCCGAGGTCGACGTCGTGGTCAGCTACCTGCCCGTCGGTTCGGAAGAGGCCGACAAGTTCTACGCGCAGTGCTGCATCGACGCGGGCGTCGCGTTCGTCAACGCCCTGCCCGTGTTCATCGCCTCCGACCCGGAGTGGGCCGAGAAGTTCCGCAGCGCCGGCGTCCCGATCGTCGGCGACGACATCAAGAGCCAGGTCGGTGCCACCATCACCCACCGCGTCATGGCCAAGCTCTTCGAGGACCGCGGCGTTGCGCTGGACCGCACGTACCAGCTCAACGTCGGCGGCAACATGGACTTCAAGAACATGCTCGAACGTGACCGCCTGGAGTCCAAGAAGGTCTCCAAGACCCAGGCCGTGACCTCCAACCTGGAGGGGTCGCTGAAGGACAAGATCCACGACCGCAACGTCCACATCGGCCCCTCCGACTACGTGGAGTGGCTCGACGACCGCAAGTGGGCGTACGTTCGTCTCGAGGGACGCGCGTTCGGTGACGCGCCGATCAACCTCGAGTACAAGCTTGAGGTGTGGGACTCCCCCAACTCGGCGGGCATCATCATCGACGCCGTCCGCGCGGCCAAGATCGCCAAGGACCGCGGCATCGGGGGACCGATCCTGCCCGCCTCGGCGTACCTGATGAAGTCGCCGCCGGAGCAGATGGCGGACGACAAGGCCCGCGCCGAGCTCGAGGCCTTCATCATCGGGGCCTGACCAGCGCAGCAGAAGGATCGTATGAACACAGCGACGAACCACCCGCACACCACCCCGGGGCGTCGTCGTGTCCCGGCCGTCATCGCACTCGCGATGGCGGCCGGTGTCGCACTCTCGGCCTGTTCCGCCGACACCGCGGACGACTCCGCCACCTCGCCGACGACGCGGCCCGACACCTCGTCGTCGTCGTCATCCTCGACTCCCGCCCCCACCACCACGGCCCCCGACACCGCGCAGCCCGTCTCCGTGCCCCCCGCGCCGGCACCGCCGGTCTCCCCCGCCCCCGCGCCCCGACTGCCCGCCAACGTCGTCGGCACCGGTGGGCCCTGCCAGATGCTCGGCGAGGTCGCCCAGGCCGAGGACGGTTCCGCCCTGTTTGGCACCGAGGACCCCGGGGGCGCCGGCCCCCTGTGGCTGCCGCAGGGCGGCACGGGTGGGACCGGCGGGGCCGCGGTCGCGGACGCCACCGGACAGGCGCGACCCGGCGGACCGTGCGCCCAGGAGGGCCTCGCGGTCACCTCCGCCGACGGCGACGTGCTCACCTGCCGTCTCACCGGCGGCGGCGACGTCCCCGGCGGCCTCTACTGGCAGTAGGCCCCCCGGGGCGCCGGCCGGGCCCGATGGGACCGCATCCGGTTGCAGGTGGGGCGCTTCGCCGATTGACTGGACAACATCTGTCCCGAAGATCAACCGGAGGCCCCGATGACCCAGACCCGGTTCACCCATATCGAGGTCGACGACGGTGTCTACGCGCCCCAGGACGACTCCTGGCTCATCTGTGAGGCGCTCGACCGGTGCGATCTGGTCGCCGGGCGGCGGGTCCTCGACATCTGTACAGGCAGCGGCATCCTCGCCATCGAGACCGCGCTCAAGGGCGCACGGGAAGTACTCGCCTACGACATCTCCCCCGCCGCCGTCGCGTGCGCGTCCCGCAACGCCGACCGGGCCGGAGTGCAGGTGGACGTCCGGCTCGGCACCCTCGACGACGCCCGCCGGGCCGGCCCCTACGACGTGGTGGTCTCCAACCCGCCGTACGTCCCGTCCGACGCCCCGCTCGAGGGCACCGGACCCAACCGGGCGTGGGACGCCGGCGCCAACGGCCGCGTGGTGCTGGACCAGCTGTGCGACCTCGCCCCGGACCTGGTCTCGCCCGGCGGGAGCATGATGATCGTGCACTCGGAGTTCTCGGACCCCCCGCAGACCATCCGCAAGCTCGAGCAGTCGGGATTCACCGCGCGGGCCGTCGCCACCCGCGTCGTGGATTTCGGTCCCGTCATGACCTCGTACGCCGAGCGACTCGAGGCCGCCGGCCTGCTCGAGCCCGGTCGCCGCGAGGAGGAGCTGGTGGTGATCCGCGTTGACCGCGTCTGACGCCCGGCGGGTGCGGATCGTGCCCGGGGGACCGATGCTCATCGAGGGCCCGGTCGACATGACGACGCCCGACGGCGAGCGCGTGTGCTCGGACCGCTTCATGGTGGCCGTGTGCACGTGTCGGCGCAGCAAGACCTACCCGTTGTGCGACACGAGCCACCGCCGCAAGGTCCGGGCAACCGACCCGGCCCGCGACGACGACTGAGCGCGGCCCCGGGGCGGCGGCGGACCCCTTCCCGCGAATCCGCTACCCGGAATCGGGATCTGCTACCCCGATGCGCATAGCGGATCCCGATTCGGAGTAGCCGATTTTCCGGGCGGTGGGGCGGGCGGCCCGCCGGGAGAGTGGCCGGGAGAGTGTCAGGACAGGAGCGAGGACTCGCCGCGCTTCCACGCGGCGAGCATCTTCTCCGCGGCCAGGTCGTCGAGATAGTCCAGCGCGCGCATACCGAACACCACGTCGGCGGCCAGTTCCGGCTCGCGGCGCACCAGATCGCCCACGACGTCGTGCCGCATGACCTGCTCGTGGACCGCATCGGCCTCCACGTGCTCGGCGTAGAAGTGCACACACTCCTCGGGGGCGTCCATCCGGCGCAGACCCGCCACCAGCCGCGCGGAGCCCGGCGAGGAGGTGATCTCGATCGCCGCGAAATGCCCGATCGCGGCGCCGCGCAGCGACCGGTGCAGGCCGAACATCGACATGAGGTTCACCGTCGACAGCGTCTCGGCGCTCACCCGGTCGATGTAGCCGAGATACGACGGGTCCAGCTCGGCGGCGCTCATGAGGTCGGCCCACAACTGCTGGTGCACGCGCTCACCCCTCCCGCCGCCGAACTCGTCGAACTCCACCGCGACGAACGAGGCCTTGGCCTGACCCTGCAGACGCGGGATCGCGAACGCGTGCGGGTCACCTTCCTTGAGGTGGTATAGCGAGCGGTGGGCGAAGTACTCGCGGATCTGATCCCACGTGCCCTCGTCCTTGAAGTACCACGACGGGCCGGTGCCGGAAGTGGCCTCGACCGACATCGCGTCCATCTCGGCCACCGGGTCGTCGCCCGGCTCGACCGCGCCACGCAGGTGCTCGAGGAACACCCGCTCGAGGTCCCGACGCATCCGCAGGATCTCCGGGTCCCACTCGAGTTCGGCATCGACGCCATCAAAGCCCCGGTAGTGCAGCTCGTACAACGTGTAGAGCGTCAGCTGCAGGTCGCGGCCCAACGGCTCGACCTCGGCCGGGACCGCCGGAAGCCGGTCCGTGCGCCCGGTCGACAGGGCGTCGATCGCCGCATCCGACAGCGGCCCGCACGCGTGGGGCAGCGGAGGCGCGGTCGACGTGGCGTCGTTCACCGGGGCGAGGTCGGCGGGTGCGGCGGTCATGCCCCTTGTCTACCCTCTCGACCGGTCATCCTCCACCTGCCGGGAGGACCCGGAGTCACCGTCTGCGATGACGCCCCCGCGGTGCGAGGCCCTGTCGTCGTCGACCTCTCCGCTACTGTCATCGCCGGCGGCCGTGTCGACGCCGGGGTGGTCGCTGCGGCTCTGCTCGCCGCGGCCGCGGGCGTCGTCGTTGTCGTCGTGCTCGCGCTCGATCCGCTGCTGCTCCTGCTGCTCGTCGGGGTCGCCCTCACGGCTCTGGTAGCTGTCGAACATCTTGCGGCGCTCGTGCCACCGCAGGCTGTAGGTGGACTCGCGCACCACGTTCTCGTCGTCGAAGTTCGATCCCAGGGCGCCGGCGAAGGCACCCAGGCAGCTGGACAGCCACGCCAGGTGGACGTAGTCGAGCAGGACCGTGGGGCGACCGAGCTGCGTCCCCAGGTAGTCAGCGTCCATCACTGTGAGCGCCAGGACGAACATCGCCGCCAGGAGGGCGACGAACATGATGCCCACGCCGACCCCCACGGTCAGCACCGTGGCCGCGTTGTCCATTCGGCGGTTGCCCGGGGTGAACTCGTCGTCCCGCCGGGTCCAGAGCCCGTTGCGCAGGATGAGCCACGCGACCAGCGTGAGAACCCCCACCACGCTGATGAGCAGCAATCTGAGCGCGTGCAGCTCAACCGACAGCGCGGCGATGCTGCCGTAGAAGATGCCGAAGGCGCCCGTGCCCGCGCCGGCGGCCACGACGCCGGACAGGGCCGTCACCATCCGGCTGGGCCGGTTGTTGTGCACCATGCCCGCGAGCAGGCGGGCCTTGTTGACGAGCCCACGCCGGTGCGCCGGGGGCAGGTCGTCGGTGCCGGGCACACCCATTCCGTCGCGGTGGGTCCCCGAACGCACCAGCCGGAGCGCCAGCTCGCGGACCTTCGACCGCACGCGGAACACACCCAGCACCGGCACGCACACCAGGGCGGCCGCGGTCGAGCGGCTGACGTCGTACAACACCGGCACACCGTCGGGGTGGGTCGCCAGGTCCGTCAGATAGATCACGAAGTCCCACCCGTGCTGCTGCAGCAAGCGGGGGGCGTGATCGGTGAGCCGGATCTCTCCCTCCGGCCCCAGCGGGAGGGTCTCCTGGTCGACCTCCACCCGCCAGCGTCCACCGAGTTCACGGCCGAGGTCCTCGGCGAGATCGTCGGCTATCGCCACCGCGACCCGGCGGGGCACTCCGGGGTCGGCCATGAGCCCGACGGTCGCGAACGCTCCGGAATCGGCCTGAGTCTGCTCGTCCATGCCACCATGATGCGCGTCGGCGGCGTTCCGGGGGAGGGTCGGTCACCGCCCGCCCGCGACCGGGCGGGTCCGACGGTGATTCGGTTGCGGGGCCCGGGGGGCTCGCGTTATATGGGCCCGTACGCAAGTACGGGAGGTGGCATGTCGGAGACGGAGAACCAGCAGTCCGGGCCGGATCGGCCCCGGGGGTCCGGGCCCGAGCTGGCGAGGTACGGTTCGCCGCTCAACTGGCCAGTCTTGCGCCAGCTGGCCGGGTCCGACCTGCTCGGCCGCGGCAGTGCCACCCGTTCGCGCCGCTCGCTGGAGATCACCCCTCGGACGAAGACGGCCGACAAGGTGGTCAAGAGCGTCTGCCCGTTCTGCGCGGTCGGGTGCGGCCAAGACGTCTACGTCTCCGACGGCGAGGTCGTCCAGATCGAGGGGGATGACGACAGCCCCATCTCGCGCGGTCGCCTGTGCCCCAAGGGATCCGCGAGCAAGCAGCTCGTGACCAACCCCGGGCGCATCACCACGGTCCTCCACCGCAAGCCGTACGCCACAGAGTGGGAGGAACTGGACCTCGAGACGGCGATGGACATGGTCGCCGAGCGCGTGCTGGAGTCGCGGAAGGAGTTCTGGGAGGAGACGGACTCGAACGGTGACACCGTCCGGCGCACCCGGGGTCTCGCGAGCCTGGGCGGGGCGACGCTGGACAACGAGGAAAACTACCTCATGAAGAAGCTCTACACGGCGCTCGGCGCCATCGAGGTGGAGAACCAGGCGCGCATTTGACACTCCTCCACCGTTCCCGGTCTGGGAACCTCATTCGGGCGTGGTGGTGCCACGAACTACCAGCAGGACCTCGCGAACGCCGACTGCATCGTCATCCAGGGTTCCAACATGGCCGAGGCGCACCCGGTGGGGTTCCAGTGGGTCATGGAGGCCAAGCGCCGTGGCGCCACGATCATCCACGTCGACCCCCGGTTCACGCGCACCAGTGCGCTCGCTGACCAGCACGTACCCATCCGTGCGGGGTCGGATATCGCGTTCCTCGGCGGGCTGATCAACCACGTCCTCACCAACGACGCCTGGTTCTCGGAGTACGTGCTGGCCTACACCAACGCGTCGACGATCATCGGCGAGGACTTCGAGGACACCGAGGACCTCGCGGGCCTGTTCTCCGGCTTCGACGCCGATGACCGGACCTACGACCTGGAGTCCTGGCAGTACGCGGGCGCCCGGAACGACATGCCCGACGAGGGCCGCGACGACGACGACGCCGAGGAGGAACCCTCCGAGACCCCCGGCGCCGCAGGCGCCCGCGCGTCCGCCACGACCCGGGCGCCGGAGCGTGACGAGACCCTGCAGGACCCGCGGTGCGTGTTCCAGATCCTCAAGCGCCACTTCAGCCGCTACACCCCGGAGATGGTGGAGCGGACCTGCGGCGTCGCCGTCGACGACTTCCTCCGTGTCGCCCGTGCGCTGACCGAGAACTCGGGACGGGAACGCACCACCGCGTTCTGTTACGCCGTCGGCTGGACCCAGCACACCGTGGGAGTGCAGTACATTCGCACGGCCGCGATCCTCCAGCTGTTGCTCGGCAACATCGGGCGCCCCGGCGGCGGCATCATGGCGCTGCGCGGCCACGCCAGCATCCAGGGCTCCACCGACATCCCGACGCTGTACGACCTCATGCCCGGGTACCTACCCACGCCGAACGCCGGCGAGCAGCCGGACCTCGACAGTTACATCGGCACCGACGACGTGGCGCAGGGTTTCTGGGGCCACATGCGCTCGTACACCGTCAGCCTGCTCAAGGCCTGGTGGGGCGACGCCGCCACCGCGGACAACGACTTCGCCTACGACTACCTGCCCAAGCTCACGGGCAAGCATGACTCGACCGTCACGGTGCAGCGGCAGATCAACGAAGGCGGCGGCGGGTACTTCCTCGTCGGCGAGAACCCCGCCGTGGGCACCGCCAACGGGCGGATGCAGCGCGCCGGGCTGGCCAACCTCGACTGGCTGGTCGTCCGCGACCTCGTGATGATCGAGAGCGCCGACTTCTGGCGCAGGGGCCCGGAGATCGAGACCGGCGAGATGCGCCCGGAGGACATCGGCACCGAGGTCTTCTTCTTCCCGGCCGCCAACCACGTGGAGAAGAAGGGCACGTTCACCAACACGCAGCGGTTGCTGCAGTGGCGACACCAGGCCGTCGAGCCACCGGGGGACGCGCGCAGTGAACTGTGGTTCTACTACCACCTCGGACGCCGTCTGAAGGAGAAGCTGGCCGACTCCACCGACCCCCGAGACCGGCCGCTACTGGATTTGACCTGGGACTACCCGATGGAGCCGGGCTCGGACGACGAACCCGACGCCGAGGCCGTGCTGGCCGAGATCAACGGCCGCGGCGAGGACGGCGAACCCCTGTCGACGTTCACCCAGCTCAAGCCGGACGGCTCGACCTCGTGCGGGTGTTGGATCTACTGCGGCGTCTACGCCGACGGCGTCAACCAGGCCGCGCGGCGCAAGTCCCGCCACGAGCAGGGCCCGGTGGCCCCGGAGTGGGGTTGGGCCTGGCCGGCGAACCGTCGCATCCTCTACAACCGTGCCTCCGCCGACCCGGAGGGGCGGCCCTGGAGCGAACGCAAGGCACTCATCAGCTGGGATCCGGACGCCGCCGACGGCGCCGGCCGATGGGTGGGCGAGGACGTGCCCGACTTCGAGGCCGACAAGGCGCCCGATTACACCCCGCCCGAGGGGGCGGTGGCGCAGGACGCCATCGGTGGGGCGCAGCCGTTCATCATGCAGGACGACGGCCGCGGGTGGCTCTATGCGCCGCGCGGACTGGCCGACGGTCCGCTGCCGGCGCACTACGAGCCGCCGGAGTCGCCCGTGGCGAACCCGATCTACCCGGGTCACGACGCCAATCCCGCCCGCGCGATACGCCCCGGTCGGTACAACGAGACCCAGCCGGGCCACGGGGAGCCGGGCAGCGAGGTGTTCCCGTTCGTGTTCACCACCTACCGCCTGACCGAGCACCACACGGCGGGCGCGATGAGTCGGACGTTGCCCTACCTGTCGGAACTGCAGCCGGAGTTCTTCTGCGAGATCAGCCCCGAGCTGGCGCGGGAGCGGGGCCTGGTCAACGGGGGCTGGGCGACGATCGTCACCTCCCGCTCCGCGATCGAGGCGCGGGTCCTCGTGACCAGGCGGATGACGCCGCTACTCATCGACGGTCGCACCCTGCACCAGATCGGGCTGCCCTATCACTGGGGCGGCAACGGCGTGAGCATCGGCGACCCGGCGAACGACCTGCTCGCCCAGTCCCTCGATCCCAACGTGTCCATTCCCGCGACCAAGGCCACGAGCTGTGACATCGTCGCGGGACGACGGCCGCGTGGACCGGCGCTGCTGGAGTTCGTCGAGGGCTACCGCCGGCGCGCGGGAGTCATCACCGAACCGGGAACGGAGAGCTGAATCATGTCCGCCTTCCTGTCCGATCTCGGGCGGTCCTTCTTCGGGGACATCGATCCCGCCGAGGACAACGGCTACGCCGACCCGCCGCCGCGCAAGGGCTTCTTCACCGACACCAGCGTGTGCATCGGCTGCAAGGCCTGCGAGGTGGCGTGCAAGGAGTGGAACCTCATCCCCTCCGACGGCCTCGAGCTCACCGGCATGTCCTACGACAACACCCAGGCGCTGGGCGCGTCGACGTGGCGGCACGTCGCGTTCATCGAGCAGGAGGTGCCGGCCCGGTCCGGTGCGCACGCCGCGCCGGCCCCCGCGGCGCCCGCGCCCGTCGACCTCGGGATACCGGCGTCGACCCTGCCGGGCGACTCCCCCGACGCCGGGGAGTCCACCGACTTCCGGTGGCTCATGGAGTCGGACGTGTGCAAGCACTGCACGCACGCCGCCTGCGTGGACGTCTGCCCGACGGGGGCGCTCATGCACACCGAGTTCGGCACCGTCGTGGTGCAGAGCGACATCTGCAACGGCTGCGGGTACTGCGTGAGCGCGTGCCCGTACGGTGTGATCGAGCGCCGCTCGGGCCCTGCGGGCGACCCCGCCGTGGGCATCGCCCAGAAGTGCACGCTCTGCTACGACCGGCTCACCGAGGGCCAGACCCCCGCCTGTGCCAAGGCGTGCCCCACGGAGTCGATCCAGTTCGGTGACCTCGACGAACTCCGCGAGCGCGCTGCCGGCCGCCTGGACCAGCTGGTCGAGGCGGGCGAGCCGAACGCCCAGCTCTACGGGCACGACTCGAACAACGGAGTCGGCGGCACGGGCGCGTTCTTCCTCCTGCTCGACGACCCGGAGGTGTACGGACTGCCGCCGGATCCGGTGGTGACGACCCGGTTCGTGGGGAAGATGTGGCAGCAGGCCGCTCTGGCCGCGGTGACGCTGCTCGGCGGCGCGGTGGCCGCCTTCGCCGTGGGAGGCGGGGCCTGATGAGCGACGGCAACGGGGCCGACCACAACCGGGCCGACCACAACCGGGCCGACGACGACGAGGTGGGCATCCCCGGAGGACCGGGGCAGCAGACCCGGACCCGCCGAAAGGGCAAGGGGGGCCGCGAGCAGCTCGTGGTGCCCCCCGCGGAATTCCGCTCGTACTACGGCACTCCGATCGTCAAGGCCCCGCCGTGGGAGTACGACATCGCGGCCTACCTCTTCCTCGGCGGCCTGGCCGGTGGCTCCTCACTGCTCGCCGCCGGGGCCGACCTGGCGGGCCTGCCGAGCCAGCGCCGCTCCGCGCGGATCGTCGCTCTCGGCGGAATCACCGGCAGCCTGTACTACCTGGTCCGCGACCTGGGGCGCCCGGAGCGGTTCCACCACATGCTGCGGGTGCTCAAGCTGACCTCCCCGATGAGCGTGGGCACCTGGCTCCTGTCGGCGTACGGCCCGTTCGTGGGTCTGGCCCTGGGGCAGGAGGTCGTCCCGCTACTGCCCGCCCGCCTCGCGCGTCGCCTGCCCACCGACCTCATCACCCGCGCGTCGCGACCGGCCGGGATCGTCGCCGCCCTCGTGGCACCGGCGGTCGCGTCGTACACGGCGGTGCTGCTCACTGACACGTCTCTCCCGAGCTGGAGTGCGGCGCGCCGGGAGCTGCCGTTCGTCTTCGTCGGCAGCGCCGCGGCCGCGTCCGGCGGGGTGGGGCTGATGCTCAACCCGCTCCACGAGACGGGCCCCGCCCGACGGCTGGCCGTGGGCGGCGCGACGCTCGAGCTCGCCGCCGACCGGATCATGCAGCAGTCGATGGGCATCACCGCCGAACCGCTCCACGAGGGCCGGGCCGGGGCATACCACCGCGCCGCCCAGATCCTCACCACCGCCGGCGCGGTGGGCGCCGTGCTCGGGCGACGCAACCGGGCGCTGTCCGCGGTCGCCGGCCTCGCGCTGGCGGCGGGGTCGGCGTGCACCCGGTGGGCGGTGTTCCACGCCGGGATGGCGTCGACGAAGGACCCGAAGTACGTGGTCATCCCCCAGCGCGAGCGGCGTGACGCCCGCGGTGGCGGGGAGGCCTACGCGGGCGAGCGGTAACCGGACCTACCCGCGGGCTCGTCCGGCCGGCGGGGTCCGGGGCGGCCCGGCGCGGCAACCGACACGTCGGGTCAGACAATGGCGTGACCGTCGTCGCCCTCGCGGCGGGTGAGACCGCGTTCGGCGAGCACCTCGAGCAGCGGCATCACCACACGCCTCGAGGTGTCGAGGTGGGTGCGCGCGCCGCTCGGGGTGAACGGCTGCGGTAGTTCACGGAGCCGCCGTACCGCCTCCCCGATCACGCCCGGGCCCAGCCACACCCCGGGTCCGACGCCGGTGAGGAGCCCGGCCCGTTCGCAGGCGGCGAGCTCACGCGGTCCGAGGCCCAGCCCGGCCAACTCCCCGGCTGTCGGGGCGTCGAACGGCCCGACCCGGAACCGCTCGGCCAGGGTGTCCGTTGCCGCTCGGACCACCTGGGGCAGACCAGGTCCGTCCCCGGCGACCACCCGGCCCCCCTCCACCCGCAGCGAGGCCGCGGCCGGATCATCGAGGACGGCCATGAGCAGGGATGCGTCGGGCAGCCCGAGCGCGCGGCGGGCGGCCTCGGTGGGCAGGCCCGGATCGAGCGGATCGGCGCGGTCGTGCTCGCGCACGGCCTCGACGAGGGTTTCGGCGAGGACGGCGACGCGCCCGGGGTCGATCAGCCACCCGCGGTGGGACTGGTCGCGGACCGGGATGGCGATCCCCCAGGCGCGCAGGTCGTCGACGTGGGCCACGCCGCGCCGGCGCAGTTCCGAGGCCAGGTCCGGACCCTCCGGGGTCGCCGCCAGCTCCTCGGCCCGGCGGCGGGCCGCACCGCGGCGACGCAGCGCCGGCGGGGCGGGATCCAGCACGACGGCGCCCGCCGGGATGCGGTCGGCTCCCGGTTCGCGCAGGATGAGCCGGTCCCCCACCCGCAACGGCAGCGGGTCGGCGAGCGCGAGGCGGGCATGACCCTCGTCGAGGGGCCGCACGCGAGCGGCTGTCGAGGCGGATCCGATGTGCACCATCACCTGCTCCGGCAGCGCGTCCGTCCGCCCGTCGACGCGCACGTCGAGGGTCCCGACCGAGCGCCACCGTCGCGGGGTGACCAGAGTGCTACCCCGCGGGATCTCGTCCGCGGCGACCCCGCGCAGATTCACGGCGACCCGCGCCACCGCCGCCACCTCGTCGCGCCGGTGCCCGAGCGACTGCAGACCACGGACGGTGACCTGGGGACCGCCCGGGCCCAGTTCCAGCGTGTCACCCGCCCGTATGGTGCCCGCGGGAAGCGTGCCGGTGACGACGGTGCCGGCTCCGCCGATGCTGAACGACCGGTCCACCCACAGCCGCACGTCGGCGCCGCGATCGGCCTCCGGCAGCAGCGTGCCCAGCCGGGCGAGCTCCCCGCGCAGCGCGTCCATCCCGGCGCCGGTGACGGCCGAGACGCACACCGCCGGTATGTCCGCCAGGGGTGTCCCGGCCATCGCGTCACGGGCCTCCGCCAGCGCGAGGTCCGGGTCCAACAGGTCGCTGCGCGTGATGACGAGGACGCCGTGCCCGACGCGCAGCGCGGTGAGAGCGTCGAGGTGTTCGGCGGACTGCGGCATCCACCCGTCGTCGGCGGCCACGACGAACATCACCGCGGGCACCGGCCCGACCCCGGCCAGCATGGTGGGGACGAACCGCCGGTGGCCGGGCACGTCGACGAACGCGACCGTGCGGCCGTCGTCGAGGGTGGTCGAGGCGTACCCCAGACCGATGGTCAGGCCGCGGCGGCGTTCCTCGTCCCACCGGTCGGGCTCCTCGCCGGTGAGCGCGCGGACGAGCGTCGACTTCCCGTGATCGACGTGGCCGGCGGTGGCGACGACGAACATCAGGCGGGCGCCTCCGCCCGGAGCACGAGCCGCGCCAGCTCGTCGTCGTCCCCCGGCGGCACTGCACGCAGATCCAGGAGGCACCGGCCGTCGGTCACGCGCCCCAGGACGGCGGGGCGTCCCGCGCGCAACGTCTCGGCACAGCGCTCCGGCAGGGACACCGCGGCGCTCGAAAGGTCGACACCGGGCGCGCCCCCACCGCCGACGGCGGCGACGGACCGGACGGCCTCCGCATCCAGCCCCGCCGCGCGCAGTCGTGCGGCGATCCGCTCGGCCCGCTCCCACAGTTCGGCGGGGTCGGCCTCGAGACCGGCGACGACGGGCGGACGCGGACCGCGCAGCGTCGCCTCGAGAGCGGCCAGCGTGAGCTTGTCGACGCGCAGCGCGCGGGCGAGCGGATGGCGGCGCAGGCGCTGCACGAGGGCGGCGTCGCCGGCCATGATCCCGGCCTGCGGGCCCCCGAGGAGCTTGTCGCCGCTGGACGTCACGAGGTCGACGCCCGCCGCCAGCGTCGTGGTCATGTCCGGTTCATCCGGAAGCGTGGGGTGGGGCGCGAGCAGCCCCGAGCCGATGTCCACCACCAGCGGCACCCCGAGGTCCCGCAGCTCGGCGGGCGGGACGGACGAGGTGAAGCCGCTCACCACGAAGTTGGAGGGGTGGACCTTGAGGACGAAGGCCGTGGTGTCGTCGATCGCACGCGAGTAGTCCTCGGCGTTGACCCGGTTGGTCGTGCCGACCTCCCGCAACCGGGTCCCCGTGGATTCCAGGAGCTCCGGCAGGCGGAACCCGTCGCCGATCTCCACCATCTCACCGCGCGCGATGACGATCGTCCGCCCCGGCCCGCCCAGCGCGGTCGCGGCGAGGGCCAGGGCGGCCGCGCCGTTGTTCACCACGTGGACGTCGCCCGCCGTGGGCACGGCGGCCCGCAGGGCGTCGAGGGCGCCGCGACCCCGCCTGCCCCGGCGACCCGTCGCCAGGTCCAGCTCCACGTCATTGGTGCCCGCGGCCTCGGCGAGCGCGCGTACCGCGGCGTCCGACAGCGGCGCCCGACCGAGGTTGGTGTGCAGCAGGACGCCACTGGCGTTGAGGACGGGCGTCAGTGTCACAGGCGCGCCGGGCAGCGCGTCGAGCACCGCGTCGACGATCTCGTCGGCCCGGAGCACTCCCGCGCGGGCGCGCTCCTGCGCGCCCCGGATCTCGCCCTTGACCAGCTCGCGGCCCAGCCCGTCGACCGCCCCGGTGAGGCGCGGATCGCGGAGCAGGACGTCGGTGGACGGGATGAGGCGACGCGGATCGGGCGACGACGGCCCCGACCCCTTCCGCGGCTGCTCGGTGATCGTCCGTTCCCCTTTTCGGATCGGTGCCGGTGACGGTGAGGTTGTGGCGGAGGCGGACGGGAATCGAACCCGCCTGACCGAGATACTCGGCCACGTCGGTTTTGAAGACCGCGGGGACCACCAGGTGCCCGGACGCCTCCCTGCCCCACGAGACTAGGCGGTGTTCCCCGGCCGCGCCCACCGATCGGCGCCGCCTCGTTAGGGTCGGACCATGACCACCGAACCCATCTCGCCCGCAGCCCGGCTCACCTCGTACGCGCACGGGGGCGGGTGTGCCTGCAAGATCCCGCCCGGCGCTCTGGAGAACGTCGTTGCCGACCTCATCGGGGCCCCGGTCCGCGATCCGGCCGCGGAACTCATCGTGGGCCTCGACGACGGCGACGACGCGGCGGCGGTGCGGATCACCGGTGGCCGGGCCGTCATCAGCACCGCCGACTTCTTCACCCCCGTCGTCGACGACCCGTACGACTGGGGGCGCATCGCCGCGGCCAACGCGCTCTCCGACGTCTACGCGATGGGCGGGACGCCGATCATGGCGATCAACCTGCTGTGCTGGCCGATGGACGTCCTGCCGTACGAGATGGCCGGAGAGGTGCTGCGTGGCGCCCAGGAGGTGGCCGGCGCCGCCGGATGCCACGTGGCCGGCGGGCACAGCGTCGACGACCCCGAGCCCAAGTACGGCATGGCCGTCACCGGGCTGGCGGACCCGGACCGGCTGCTGCGCAATGACGCGGGCCGGGCCGGGATGCCGCTGTCGCTCACCAAGCCGCTGGGGATCGGGATGCTCAACTGTCGGCACAAGAACACCGGGGAGGTGAGCCGCGAGGCGATCGAGACGATGACCACCCTCAACGACGTCGCCTCCCGGGACGCCCTGGCCGCCGGGGTCGAGTGCGCCACGGACGTCACCGGGTTCGGCCTGCTCGGCCACCTGTACAAGATGGCCCGGGCCAGCGGCGTCTCGGCCGTGATCGACCCCGCCGCGGTGCCCTACCTCGAGGGCGCCCGTCAGGCGCTCGCCGACGGATACGTCAGCGGCGGGACGCGCCGCAACCTCGACTGGGTACGTCCGCACCTCGCGGCCGACGTGGACGAGGACGAGCTGCTCCTGCTCGCCGACGCCCAGACCTCCGGCGGGCTGCTCGTGGCCGGGGAGATCCCGGGGGGCACCGTGATCGGCGAACTCGTCCCCGCCGGAGACGCGGCGATCACCGTGCGCTGACGGGGCCGGTTTCCCCGCACCTCGCCGAGCAGAGGGTTTCGCACACCCGCTCTCGGGCGATACCGGCGAAATCCTCTGCTCGGCGGGAGGGTGAGCGCCCAAAGGCGGGAGGGTGAGCGCACGAGGGCGGGAGAGTGAGCGCGCGCGGCCGGGATCCGCCCCGCCAGCTCAGGCGGGGCGGTCGAGGCGGGCGAACGCGTCGAAGATGCGGGCACCGTGGGCCAGCGCCCGCTCGTCCAGCACGAAGCCCGGATGGTGGAGATCCGTCTCCTCGGACTCGCCGTCCCACACCCCCAACCGCAGGTAGACGCCGGGGATCTCCTCGGTGTACCAGGCGAAGTCCTCGCCGCCGCTGGACTGGTCGGCGGTGCCCACCCCGTCGGTTCCGAGCACCGATTGGACGGCCTTCGCCGCGAGGTCGGCGCACTCGTCGTCGTTCACCACGGGCGGCACACCCTGGATGTACTCGACCTCAGTGCGCGCCCCGTACAGGGCACCGATCCGCTCGACCGTCTCGCGGACCAGCGGCTCGACGGTCGCCCACACGTCCCGGTCCGCGCTGCGCAGCGTGCCCCAGATCTCGCCCGAGTCGGGGATGACGTTGGGCGCGGACCCGCCGGCCTTGATCGAGGCCCACGTGAGCACGGTGCCGGACCGCGGGTCGATCCGCCGGTCGATCACGCCCGTGACGCCCGTGACGATCTGGGCGAGGGTGAAGACGGTGTCCTGGGTCTCGTGCGGACGCGCGGTGTGCCCGCCGTCCGAGTGGACGGTGATGCCGATCTTGGCGTTGGACGAGGTGATGGCCCCGCCGGTCACGCCCACCTCGCCGACCGGGCGGTGCGGGTCGCAGTGCAGCGCGAGGATGCGGTCGACGCCCTTGACCACGCCCTCCTCGACGCAGTCCTTGGCACCGCCGGGCATCGTCTCCTCGGCCGGCTGGAAAATCAAGCGCACCGGGCGGGGCGGCGGGTCGGCGACCAGCATCTCGGCGGCGCCCAGCAGCATCGCCGTGTGGCCGTCGTGCCCGCAGGAGTGGCTGACGCCCTCGACCTCGGAGGAGAAGGACTCGCCGGACTCCTCGCTCATGGCCAGCGCGTCGATGTCCGCGCGCAGCGCCACCACGTCGGTCGACGTGGCCCCGTCGGCGGCCGCGACGTCGCACCACAGCCCGGTGCCCACCTCGAACCGCTCGGGCTTGAGCCCCATCGAGCGGAGCTCGCCCTCGATGTACTCGGTCGTCTCCCGCTCCTCGTAGGACAGCTCGGGGTGGGCGTGGATGTGCCGCCGCCACTCGACGAGCCGGCCCTCGAACCCGGTCGGGTCGGGGGTCTCATTCTTCTTGCGTCCGAACATCGAACACCTCCTGGCAGAACTGGACCACCCGGTCGCCGAGACGCTGCCGGTTGGCCAATTTCACGAATTCATGACCTTCGTCCTCGAACAGCAGGACGTCCACCGGTACGCCGCGCCGGCGCAGGAACTCCACGGCCTGATCGGTCTCGCTGAGCGGCACATTGGTGTCGTGCGCGCCGTGGACGAAGAGCATCGGGACGTCCACGTGGTGGTACCGCCGTAGGGGCGAGGCCTCCCGCAGTAGCTCACGTTCCTGGAGCGGGTTGCCGTACTTGGGGTAGGCGGCCGCGGCGATCCACGGCTCGGTGGTGCGGTAGAAGGTCTGCAGGTCGCTCATCCCGCACGCGGCGATTCCGCCTCGCCACCTGCCGGGGTGGCGGACCAGCGTGGCGTTGACCAGGTAGCCGCCGTAGGACCGGCCCGAGACCACCGCCCGGCCTGGATCGGCGATGCCCTCGTCGATCAGGTGCAGCAACGCGTCCTCGACGTCGTCGATGCCGGAGAAGCGACCGTAGCGGTCGTCGGCGTGACTGAAGAAACGACCCGAGCCGGTCGACCCGCGCACGTTGGGCAGGAAGTAGTTCACGCCGATGTCGAGGTAGCGGCGGGCGATGTCGTTGTACCCGGGGCGCGACTGCCCCTCGGGACCCCCGTGGAGGTGGACCACGGTCGGGCCCGGTTCGTCAGCGATGTCGGGACGGTACAGCCAGCCGCTGAGCTGGAGTCCGTCACGGGCGGTGAACTCGACCAACGTCGGCGCGGGGTCGGGTTGCTCGGGCGGCCGCCCGGTCCACCTGCGGTTGTCCACGTCGTACATCACCACGCGCGGCGGCTGGTCGAGGCTCTCGATGGTGAGCGCGAGCAACCGGCCGTCTGCGGTGAGCGTGGGTGAGGTCGCCACGACCTCGGGCAGCGGTGGCCGAACGATCACGCGGGGGCGCTCCGGCCGTAGGTCGAGGACCTCGATCTCCGACAGACCACCGCGCACGTTCCACAGCAGCACCGCGGTCGAGCGGTCCAGGCTCACCTCGACGCGGTCGAGATCGGCGTCGGTGCGGAACGCCACCGGCCAGGACTCGGTGGAGTCCTCGTCCGCCTCGACCGCGAGCAGGCCCATCCGGTCCGCCGAATGGTCGCTGCGGACGACCATCCGCATGGGACGGTCGTCGTCCCCCGCGTCGAGGATGACTCCGGCGTCCGTGGTGGAGCCGGTGTCGACGGGTAGCAGTGGCCACCACCGGCCGTCGGGGACGATGCGCAGCAACTCGCGGTTACCGCGGGCACCCACCCGGAACAGCGCGGCTCCGTCCCACGCGTGGACCAGTGCACCGCCCATCCGTCGATCGACGACGGTGTGCTCCCCGGTCTCGGGGTCCACGAGGCGGCCCTCGGCCAGGCCCTCGGAGTCGAACGCCGTCACCGCGAGCAGGTCGCCGTCCCAGCCGACGATCTGGACGGTGGCGTCGCCCACGGTGTCGACGGGGTAGACGTCGTGATCGTCGGGGTCGGTGGTGACCAGCCAGATCCGTTCGCGCTCGCCGCCGTCCGGGGCGACCTCGCAGGCGAGCCACCTGCCGTTGGGCGAGTAGGCCACGCGGCGCACGGGGCCGTCGACGGGCAGCACGACGTCGCGCTCCGGCCCGGCCCCGTCCAGCCCACCCGGCCCCAGCGGCCGCTGCACGGCGCGCGGGTAGCCGGTGCGCTCGGTGACCACACACGCCAACATCGACCCGTCGGGCGACAGGTTGGGGGACGTGGTGTGGCGGATCTGGGTGGGCCCCCCGGCGGCGTCGTCGGGTGGTCCCGCGACGTCGCGGGACTCGGCCTCCTCGGTGACCTCGACGTCGACCTCGGTGGTGTCAGGCACGGTGAATCCAGGTGTCCTTTCCGCCGCCTCCGCTCGAGGCGTTGACGACCATGGTGCCCGCCGGGGCCACGCGCGTCAGTGCGACAGGCGGGGCCGTGGCGGCGATCTCTCCCCCCTCACCGTGCCGCAACATGACGAACGCCCGCATGTCGACGTGGCGTCGCTGCAGTTCGCGGCCGTCGAACGTCGGCAGGGTGGACAGCGACTGCACCTCCTGCGCGACGAACCGGTCCCCGTGGCGGCGCAGCTCGTCCCGACGCTCGTCGAGCTCCCGGGGCGAGCATTCCGGGCCCACGGTGATGTCGGACCCGCCGTAGCCGTCGATCGGCTTGACGACCAGCTCGCCGAGCCTGTCGAGGACCTGTCGACGCTGGTCAGGGTCGGCGCACAGGTACGTGTCGACCTGGCCGATGAGGGGCTTCTCGCCCAGGTAGAAGTCGATGATCTTGGGGACCATGGCGTAGATCGCCTTGTCGTCGGCGGCACCGTTGCCGGGCGCGTTGACCACGGCGACGCCGTGCTCCGCCATCGCGTTCAGAAGCCCACTGCGCAGCGCGGTGCCATCTGCGCCCGTAGAGGACAGGAGCATCTCCTCGTCCATACGGACGTAGAGCACGTCGATCTTCTGCCGCTCCCCGCCCTCGACCCGCCACAGGGCGGAGTCCTCGCACACCAGGTCCGAGGGCGTCACCAGGGTGCCACCGACCGCCTCCGTGACACTCTTGAGGTCGTACGCCTCGAGTTCGTCCTCGGCGACCACCACGCCGATGGCGGGATCGTCGACGCCCTCGGGCGCGGCCGCCCGCAGGGTGTCGGTCAGCATCGCCAGCGCCTCGCGGGGGTCGTGGACCTCCGACCGCGCACCGAACTCGGGGAAACCCTCGGCGATCCGGTCGCGCAGTGCGACCGCCATCGCCATCCCCCCGGGCATCCGCAGGTTGTCCTCGAGCACGATCCACTCGCCCGGCGCCGTGGAGACCAGGTCCACGCCACACACCGGGGCGTGGAGGACGCCCTCGGGCACCGCGCGTCCGGTGGGACGGAACCCCGGTGCGCGCTGGAGCGCCTCGGCGGGGACCACGCCGGCCCGGCTGATCTCGCCCGCCCCGTAGATGTCGCGCAGGAACATCTCCATCGCGCGCGCCCGCTGCTCGATGCCCGCAGAGATCCGCGCCCATTGGTCAGCCGGGACGATCCGCGGGACGGAGTCCAGCGGGAAGACCTGCGGCTCGTCCTTGCCGTACACCTTGAGCGTGATGCCCATGGAGCGCAGTCTGTCGTCCACCTGCTCCTTGCGCTCGCACAGGACCTCGGGGCCCATGTCGGACACGGCCTTGAGCAGGTCCACGTACTCGGGCCGCGGGTTGCCGTCCTCGGAGATGGCCTCGTCGTGCACCTCCTCGGTGACCGCCTCCCCGAGCGGCGAGTAGGAGGCGAGCATGTGTCGCATCCCGCGGTCGTCGGCGGTGTCCCGGGGGCGGATCCGCTCGACGGTCTCGGCCAGCAGGACGGCGATCACGTCGCTCCGGCGTCCCCGTCGGCGGTGCGCCGCGCGTTGGCGGGTCGCCGAGGTCGCGGAACCGCGGACCCCGTCGAGCAGGTTCAGCACCAGGTCGAGTTCGCCTCCGGCCCGGAGGTGGTCGACGTGGTCGTCGACCAGTCCGGTGAGCACCTCGGTGGCGGGGCGGGGGCGCCCGGTCGCCACGTCCACGAGGTCCCCCTCGAGTCCGGAGCGTGCGGCGCGCCAGAACGCCGCGGCCAGCACGGCGTCGGAGGGTCCGTCCCACCCACCGGATCCGGAGTCCTGACCGGCGTCCCGTTCGGCGAGGACGCGGTCGACCGCCGCGCGGAACAGGGCGGCGACGACGACGAGGGTGTCGATGGTGCTGCAGGAGTCGCAGGCCACGAGTTCGATCCCGTCGCCGTCCCGGGAGGGGCGGACGTCGACCGCGATCCCCTCCCGTCCCGCGACGACGCCGGTGGCGACGATCTCGTCCTCGCAGGCCAGCGCCTCGTCGGCGGTGTCGGCGGCGTAGGCGGGCAGGTGTGCGGGCGACCACTGGCTCTCGAAGTAGCGGGTGGAGGCGTACCCGGAGTCGGTGCCGTCTGCCCAGTAGGGGGAACTCGCCGACAGTGCCAGCAGCACCGGCGCGAGGGCGGCGACCCGTCGGGCCGCGTACTGGGCCTCGTCGGCGTCGGCGGTCTCGACCACCACCCGGAAGCCGGCCGAGGCGCGGGTCTGCGACTCGCGGCCCGGCGCGGGGTGGGGGTCCTGCGGGGCGGGGTCGAACTCCACTCCGGGCGAGGCCAGCGACCCTGCCGCGACCACCCCGGTCCGCAGTCCGTTGGCGGCCTCCGCCAGGCGGGTCCGGTTGCGGCGGAGGCTGTCCCCGAGCTCGCCGAGCCCGGTGTGGGCGCCCGCGTCCGCGACCACGATCGCGCCGTGTTGCTCCGGCCGGACGTGGCCCTCCTGTCCCCGTTGCCCGGTGTCGCCGAGAGCGGCGAGCACGTCCGTTGCCCGCCGAACCGGTCGCCGGGTCCTCGTGTCGACGAGGTGGAGTTCCTCTTCGACTCTGATCCATCGCTGTGCGTCGGTCATCATTCCCACGCTAAGGGAACGCGGGCGCACCCGCACCCGCAGCAGCTCCCCGCGCCCGGCGCGGGGGTCACCGCATGATCCACGTGTCCTTGCCGCCGCCGCCCCGCGAGGAGTTGACGATCATCGATCCCGCCGGCGCGACCCGGGTGAGCCCGGCCGGGACCGCGTGCGCGGTGGTCCTGCCCCCCTCGCGTCGGACGTGGGCGAACGCGCGGAGGTCCACGTGCCGGCGCTGCATCCGGGTCCCGTCGAAGGTCGGCAACGTGGACAGGGGCACGACCTCCTGGGCGATGAACCCCTCCGGCCGGGTGAGCAGGTCCTCCCGGCGGGCGGCCAGCTCCGCCTCCGAGCACTCCGGCCCGATGGTGATCCCGAGTCCGCCGTACCCGTCGATCGGCTTGACCACGAGCTCGCCGAGGCGGTCCAACACGAGGTCCCGCTGCGTCCGGTCGGCACACAGGTAGGTGGGGACCTGCACGAGGATCGGGGTCTCCCCCAGGTAGAAGTCGATCATGGCGGGGACGGAGGCGTAGACGGCCTTGTCGTCGGCCACCCCGTTGCCGAGGGCATTGGCGATGGTCAGGCGACCGGCGCCGAGCGCGTCGAGCAGCCCGTCGCGCAGCGGGATGCCCTCGTCGCCCGGCGAGCTGAGGAGCATGTCCTCATCGATCCGGGCGTACATGACGTCCACCCGGTGCAGGTCGCGGCCCGCGCGATAATGCAGCACCCCGTCCCGGAAGGTGAGCCGGTCGGGTGTGACCAGCGGCAGTCCGGTGCGCTGCGCGATGAGTCGGTGCTCGAACCAGGCCGAGTCGGTCGGCCCGGAGGAGACGACCGCGAGCTGCGGCTCGTCCCCGGCGGCCGGCGGCGCGGCCGCCTCGAGCGTCTCGCGGATCATGCCGAACGCCTCGTCCGGCGCGTGGAGATCGAACCCGCCCGTGAGGTCGCCGAACAGGGAGGTGGTCATCTGTCGCAGGGCGTGGGAGAAGGCGATCCCGGAGGGCACCCGGACGTTGTCCTCCAGCACGAACCACGTGCCGTCGTCCCCGCACACCAGGTCGATCCCGCAGATGTGCGCCCGCGTCCGACCCGGCCGCTGTACGCGTCCCGTGCTGCGGTGACCGGGGGCGCGGTCCAGGGACTCGGGCGTCATGTGCCCCGCGCGCACGAACTCGCGCTGGCCGTAGATGTCGTCGAGGAAGGCGTCCAGGGCGCGGGCGCGCTGCTCGGTGCCGGCGGCCAGCATCCGCCACACTTCGGGCGAGATGATGCGGGGTACGAAGTCCATGGGGAACGCCTGGGGCCGCTCCTGTCCGGTGACCCGGAACGTCACCCCGGCCACCGAGGCCTCCTTCTCCGCCGTCACCTGTCGCGACCGGAGCCGGACGGTGCCCGCCCGGTCCAGGGCCGACATCACGGGAGCGTAGGCCTCGCGGGGGGCGCCCCCCTCCTCGACCGCCTCGTCCCAGCTCGGGTCGGCGTCGAGGCCCTCGATCGGTTCGTAGACGCCGAACAGTCGTGAGTGGGCGTCGGGGACCGCCGACCGGGGACCGCTGATCCCGGCGGTCTCCGCCGCGAGCAGGTCGACCACGTCGTGGGGGTGCCCCCGCCGGCGGAGGGCCTGGCGCTGCCGGAACGCACTGCTGCCGTTGTAGAGCGCGTTGTCGAGCAGGGTGCGCACGGTGTCGAGGTCACCCGACCGGTTCAACTCGCCGGTCAGGGACTCCACCAGATCCGAGACGACGTCGGTGGCGGGCCGGGCCCGGAAGGTGACGGGGTCCACGAGATCACCCTCGAGGCCCGACCGGGCCGCGCGCCACAGGGCCGCCCGGAGCCTCGTCTCGGCGGGGGCCGCCGACCCGGCGCCGTCGGCGACGGCGGTCGCCTCGCGCTCGACGAGGGCCCGGAACAGGGCGGCGGCCAGGACGGTGGCGTCGGCGGAGGGGCAGGCGTCGCCCACCTGCAGTTCCACGGACCGCCGGTCGGCCCCGGGCTGCACGCCGAAGCCGACCATCGACGCATCGACGACCACCCCGCTGGCCACGAGGTCGGCCACCAGCTCGTCGTACTCGGCGGCCGAGCACACGCCCGCCACGGGCGCCGCCGTGGGCCACTGCGAGGCCGCCACCGAGCGGCAACTCGCGTAGCCGGAGTCCGACCCGTCCCGCAGGAAGGGCGAGCTCGCCGTGAGCGCGAGGAACACCGGCAGGTACGGAGCGATCCGGCAGGACACCGCGACCGCCTCGTCTGCGCCATGGGCCTCCACCCGGATCCGGACGCCACAGTAGATCTGATCCCGGGCCAGGTACTCGTAGTCGGCCAGGAGTCGACGAGTCCTCGGCGTCTCGTCGACGAGGGCGGACCCGGGGGGCACGAGCGGGACGGCCCCGGCGGCGACCACCGCCAGCCCGAGCTCGGCCCCCGCCCCGTTGAGCCCCGCCCGCTCCGCGCGGAGGGCCGACCGCAGCTCCGTCGCGGACCCGGCAGGGGCGGTCGCGGCGCGGATGACGCAGTTGCGCAGTTCCTCTCCCGCGCCACCTCCACCCCGCAGGGCCAGCAGCTCCGCCGCCCGGGGCGTCAACTCCCTGCTCGCGGTGTCGAGGACGTGCAGGTCCTCTTCGACGACCATCGACCTCAACACTGCCTCCATAAAGGAAATGTAGGGCCGGGGGGCGGAGTTCACATCCGGTCGGATTGTGGGATGGGTCTCATCGGATCCGGGTTCAGCGCGCCTTCCACACCGGGGCACGCTTCTCCGCGAACGCCCTCGGGCCCTCCGCCGCGTCCTCGGAGGTCATGACGGTGATCATCTCCGTGTCATTGACCTTCCACTGGTCGACCTCCGCCGGACGCCCGCCGTCGGTGATACCGAGCGCGACCCGCTTGGTCCCCTGGACCGCCAGCGGCGCGTTGGCGGCGATGGTCCCGGCGAGCTCGAGCGCGGTGTCGAGCAGCCGGTCGGCCGGGACGACGTGGTTGATCAGGTGCAGGTCGAGCGCCCGCCCGGCGGTGATCGGCTCGCCGGTGAGCATCATCTCCATGGCCACCCGGTGGGGCAGCTGGGCCGGCAGCCGGAACGCGCCACCGGCGGCGGCGATGAGCCCACGCCGCACCTCCGGCAGACCGAACACCGCGTGGTCGGCGGCCACCACGAGGTCGCAGGCCAGGGCGATCTCGCAGCCCCCACCCAGTGCGGTGCCGTTGACCGCGCCGATCACGGGGACCGAGACGTACTGCTGCATCATCCCCGCGAATCCCCACCGCCGGTTCTCGACCGGGAAGATGTCCTCACCCCGGGAGATGGCCTTGAGGTCGGCGCCCGCACAGAACGACCGCTCTCCCGCGCCGGTGATCACCACGACCCGGATCTCGGGATCGGTGTCCGCCTCGTGCAGCGCGTTGCCCAGCAGCGTGCTGACCTCGCCGTTGACGGCGTTGCGGGCCTCCGGGCGGTCGAGGGTGACGAGTAGGACGTGGTCCCGGCGCTCGGTACGGACGGCGGGACGGTTCTCGGTTGACGTCATGGGCCCAGTCTCGCCCGGCTGTGGCCGCCCGGCAGCCCCTCCGCGCTATTCGGCCCTCTCCGCAGGAAGGTTCGTGCGGATGTCCGCGCATCGCACGCTCGAGTGGCACGGCCGACGTCGCTGCGCGTGAACGCATCCTTCCCCTCGGCCGGTCCCGGTGCGGGGCGGGCCCAGGCGCCCGGCCGGTCGGGCACCGTGCCCCGCCGGTCGGGCTCCATGTCGCGGGTCGGGGGCGCCACTCGCGGGTCGCCGACGGTCGCCGCGGGGCCACCGCCGAACTGTCGCCGATTCCGACCCGCGCTGCAGCGCCCCGAGGAGACGGGCCGGTCGAGGGTTGTCATAACCGAAACGAAGGCGAGCGAGAGATGTTTCACGTGAACCCTTCTCGGCGGTGGGTGGATGCCCCGCCCCCGGCGAGGTAGTGTGAGCCACTACAGATATATTTGATTTAGATCATCGGTCTCGGCGCTCCGGTTGGGTGCCCTTCTCTCGTGGAATGAGGTGGCGGACGTGGCCCCCACACGACTCGGCCAGCGCCCGCAGCTCTCCGAGGAGGTCGCCGACCACGTGCGGACCCGGATCATGAGCGGCGATGTCCGCCCGGGGTCCTTCATCCGGCTCGACGAGACCGCCTCCGCACTCGGGGTGAGCGTGACCCCGGTCCGGGAGGCACTACTCACCCTGCGCGGCGAGGGCCTCGTCGATCTGGTGCCGCGGCGCGGCTACCTGGTCTCGCCGATGAGCCGCCAGGACATCGAGGACATCTTCTGGCTCCAAGCGGAACTCTCCAAGCGCATCGTCGACCGGGCCATCACCCGCTACGACGCGGAAACTCTCGAGTTCCACGGTCGTCTGATCGACGAATTCGAGAAGGCATCCGCGTCAGATGACACCGACGGCGTGGTGCACGCCCAGTACGCGATCCACCGGTGCCTCAACCGGGCTTCCCGCTCGGACAAGCTGTCCCGGTTCCTGTCCAACGCCGCCCGCTACATGCCCTACCGGCTGTACGCGGACGACCCCGAGTGGCGTGCGGGCGCACTGACGGACAACCGCCGCATGCTCGAGGCGCTGCGTGACGGCGACGTCGAGACGGCCCACGAAGTGGTGGACGCCGAGTTCACCGGTGGCGCGAGTCTGCTCATCGCCCATCTCGAGCGAGCGGGCGTGTGGGACGACGAGCGCGCACCGGAACTCGACCCCGAGCACTGAGTCCCACTTCAGTGATCGGTCCGTCCGCACTCTCCACCTCAGATCGGTGAACAGGATGCGGTAGGTGGCCGTCCGGACCGTCCGGGGAAGTCCGTCGGGCCGCGTGCGAACTCCACGGGAGTCCGAGTTCATCCCGGAACGGTCGCTGCAGGAAGCCGGCGGCCGCGCACCTGTTGATCCGGCCCGACAATAGAGCTGGTGAGCACTTCTCTGCTCTCCCGGAGTGGTCGGACGGGAGCCGGGACACCGGCTCAGACGCCCACGGTGCCGTGCTCGGAACGCAGTGTGCCCTTGACGACCTTGCCGCTCGCATTGCGCGGGAGCTCGTCGACGTGGACCAGATGCTTGGGCAGCTTGAAGCCGGCGAGCTTGTCCCGCAGCCACTCGCTCAGCTCCTCGAGGGTGAGATCGGCGGCGCCGTCCTCCACGTTCTGGGCGACCACCGCGACGGGGACCTCTCCCCACCTGTCGTCCTTGCGGCCGATCACCGCGACCTCGCGAATCCGCGGGTGCCCGGCGATGATGTTCTCCACCTCGGCGCAGTAGATGTTCTCGCCGCCGGAGATGATCATGTCCTTCTTGCGGTCCACGACGTAGACGAAGCCCTCGTCGTCCATGCGGACCAGGTCGCCGGAATGGAACCACCCGCCCTCGAAGGCCTCCGCCGTCTCCTTGGGCTTGTTCCAGTAGCCGGACATGGTGGTGGGACCGCGATAGACGATCTCGCCGACCTCACCTGGGCCGACGGTCTCGCCGAAGGCGTCGACGACGCGGGCCTGGAGGGTCGGGATGACCTTGCCGACGGAGCCGATCTTGCGGATCGCGTCATCACCGTCGAGGGCACAGGTGATGGGGCTCATCTCGGTCTGGCCGAACACCGCGCAGTTCAGGGCGTCCGGGAAGGTCTCGGCCATGGCGCGCAGGATCGTGTCGGTGGACGGGGCCGCGCCCCAGGAGATGGTGCGCAGCACCAGGCTGCGCGGGCGGGCCTGCTGCTCGGCACAGACGGCCTGCCACTGCACGGGGACGAGGAAGATGCTGGTGATCTGCTCGGCCTCGAGGGTGTCCAGGACCGCTGCGGGGTCGAAGGCCTGCAGCGGGTGGACCACCGTGACGCCGCCGAGCTGGAGGCTCGGCGCGATCGAGCCGAGCGCCGCGATGTGGAACATCGGGGCGGCGCACAGTGCGCGCCCGTCCTCGTCGAACAGTCGGAACACCCGGATGCAGGTCAGGGACTGCGCCGTGAGGTTCTCGTAGGAGAGCATCGCGCCCTTGGGGCGGCCCGTGGTGCCCGAGGTGTACATGATGAGCGCGGTGGAGTCCTCGGGGACGTCGACGGGCTCGTGCGGCTGGCCCTCCTCCGCGATCGCGTCCGCGTACGTGGTCTGGTCGGGCGTCCCCGATTCACCGCCGATGACGATGTGGTGGCCCGGCTCCTCGCCCTGGGCGCGGATCGCGCCGACGAGCGGGGCGAGCATCGCGTCGGTGATGACGACCTTCGGCGTGCAATCGCTGACCAGGTAGGCGAGCTCGCCGGGGGTGAGACGGAAGTTCACCGGGACCGCGACGGCACCCAGCTCGTTGATGCCCAGGACCGCCTCGACGAACTCCGGGTTGTTGAGCGTGATGAGCATGACCCGATCGCCCCTGCCCACACCGCGGCGGGCCAACGCGTCGGCGAAGCGGGTGCTGCGATCGTGCAGCTGGGACCACGTGGTGGTCTGGCCGAGGAAACGCAGCGCCTCGGCGTCGGGCTGCATCTCGGCGTGGGTGGCGACCCACGTGTTCCAGTTGTTGCGACGTGCCGCGTGGAGTTCGGCGATGGGATCCGTGGCGGTGGTCATGATCTCGGCCTTTCGTCGGGCGGTGGGTGACGGGAGGGGCAGGTGACAGGAGGGACGGTTCAGGAGAAGTTCGGGCGCCGCTTCTCGAGGATCGAGGAGACGCCCTCGGCGAAGTCGGGGGATATCAGCAGCTCGCACTGGCCCTCGTGCTCCCGGGCCAGGGCCGCGTCCAGCTCGGCGAGCGTGGCCCCGGTGACGGCCCGCTTCGTCAGTTCCAGCGCGCGGCGCGGACCCCGGGCCAGTCGGCGGCCGAGCTTCGCGGCGGCGGGCTTCAGGTCCGCGGTCCGATGCACCTCCATGGCCAGTCCGACGTCGTGGGCCTCCGCGGCGGAGACGGCGTCGCCACGCAGCAGCATGCGCGAGGCGATCGACCGTCCGACGGCCGCGGGCAGCAGCACGCTGGCGCCGCCGTCGGGCATGAGGCCGATGTTGGTGAACGCGAACAGCAGGTAGGCGTCCTCCGACATGAGGACGAGGTCGGAGGCCAGCGCGAGCGAGACGCCCACCCCGGCGGCAGGGCCCGTGACCGCGGCGATCACCGGAGCCGGAACGGTGAGGACCGCGCGGACCAGTGCGGCGGCCCCGGCCATGGTCGCGTCGGGGCTGGGCGCGTCCGCGCCGGCGTCCTTGATCGCCTGCAGGTCAGCTCCGGTGGTGAACGCCCCGCCCTCCCCTGAAAGCACGATGACCCGGGTGCCCGGATCGCTGCCGTGTTCGATGATGAGCTCGGTCAGCGCGGTGACGGTGGGGTGGTCGAGCGCGTTCATCCGGTCGGGCCGGTTGATACTGATCGTGGTCACGCCCAGGTCGTCATGGTCGACCTTGATGGCGTCACGTCCGATCGCGGTCATCGGACCGTCTCCCCCGCCTCGACCATCCCGGCCAGCCTGCCGGTGATGATCTCCTCCGCCTCGGCCATCATCCGGTCGACGAGCTCCGCCGCGGTGGGCACGTCGTGGATCAGACCCTGACACTGGCCGGCGCTCCAGATACCGGCGTCCAGGTCGCCGTCCTCGAAGACCTTGCGTCCGCGGGCTCCGGCGACGAGGTGCTGGATGTCGGAGAACTCGGCACCCTCGGCCTCTTTCGACACGACCTCGGCGGAGACGGCGTTGGCGGCCACCCGCGCGGTGTTGTGCAGTGTCCGGAAGATCAGCTTCGTGTCGAGCTCGGTGTTGGCCACGATCTGTTGTTTGACCTGCTCGGCCACCGGCGACTCGGCCGTGCACATGAAGCGGGTGCCCATGTTGGCGCCGTCGGCTCCCAGCGCCAGTGCCGCCACCATGCCGCGGGCGTCGGCGATCCCGCCAGAGGCGAGGATCGGGATGGACAGCCTCGCCGCCGCGGCGGGGATGAGCACCAGGCCGGGGACGTCGTCCTCCCCCGGGTGGCCCGCGCACTCGAAGCCGTCGATCGATACCGCGTCCACACCGAGCTGCTCGGCCTTGATCGCGTGGCGGACCGAGGTGCACTTGTGGATCACCTTGATGCCGGCCTCGTGGAACACCGGTAGGTGGTCCTTGGGATTGGACCCGGCCGTCTCGACGATCTTCACGCCCGACTCGACGATCGCCTGCCGGTACTCGGCGTACGGGGGCGGAGAGATCGCGGGAAGGATCGTGAGGTTGACGCCGAACGGCTGGTCGGTCATCTCCCGGCAGCGCGCGATCTCCTTGACCAGGTCCTCGGGCGTGGGTTGGGTGAGCCCGGTGATGATCCCCAGCGCGCCGGCCTCGGACACGGCGGCGGCGAGTTCGGCGCGGCCGACCCACATCATGCCGCCCTGGACGATGGGATGACGAACGCCGAACTCCTCGGTGAATCGGGTGCGGATCACGGCTGGACCTCCTCGTAGGTGCCACCGGAGGTGGCCTCAGGAACTGGCATGGGCGACTGATCCCTTCTGCAACCGACCGCGATGACGTCGTCCCTCCAGAACGACCATGGATCCGATCACATATATGTGTAAGTGTCGCTACGCGATGCCCACTGTAGCCGGTGTTATCAAGATCACACCGTGTTCCACCTAACCCGGAAAGCGCACCCATGTGCCCCCCACGCCCTCGTGGGTCACGCACCCTCTCCGGGCATCGGGTTCGGCGTCCCGACGTGCGGAAATCGCGGGGCGCGGCGGCGGTTCCGCCGGGTCAGGCGGCTCCGGTGGAGCCGGCGGCTGGAGCGTGCACGACCGGGCAGGCGACCACCCGGTCGCGCGGCTGGATGGGGCAGGCCCCCAGGTCGGCGGGACGGTAACCCTCCGGGTATCCCGGGTACGTCCGGTTCTCGGTCCCACGGGACCCGAGCTCGCGGCGGCGGACCGGCAGCCACCGCACCACCTTCGACCGCATCCGCAGCGCCGCGTAGGCGGCCTCGCGGAACGCCGGAGGTTGCCACGGGAAGCCGAAGGCGCGGGTCATGTCGTCGTCGATCAGCGCCTGCACGACCTTGCGGACCACCGGCCGGGCCGGCTCCGGATACCAGGAACACATGAGATCGAGCGTGTACGTCCCGATGAGCTCGTTGGCCCGTGCGTAGCGCATGGTGCGCGCCTCGTAGTCGTCCCGCCAGCGCCGGAACTCCCCGATGCCCTGCGGGATCCCCTTGATCTTCATCCGCTCCCCGACTGCGCGGTAGAAGTGGAACGCCGCGAGCCGTTCGTTCGGATGCAGACGCCGCCAGCCGTTCGCATCGATCCACTCGAGCGGTTCGTAGATGAACGTCGACAACACATAGAGCATGTCGTCATTGGTGATCTCGTACATCGCGTGTTGGCGGTTGATCACCCGCAGCGCCTCCTTGCCGCGGGGCGAGTCGTACCCGTGCTCGACCAGCTCCACCATGAGCAGCGCGGTGTCGTCGTACCGCTTCTGCGGGTGATCGCGGAAGTTGCCCGCCTGCTCCAGGACCGCCGACACCGAAGGGATGCAGTAGGTCCGGTACAGCGCCAGCTCGAGCGCCCGCTGGTAGTCCCACGGGAACTCGTACGCGGAGGTGATGCGGTGGATCTCCGCCGCGTCCGCCACCGGATCGAGAGTCGCGATGAGATCACGCCAGTACCAGCGCCCGGGCCTGAACGGGACCCCTGCCGTGAGCGGGTGGTCGACGGCGGCGTCGGCGACGAGGTCGGCCGGGATCGGTCCGAACACCCCGGGCACGGCGGACCGCTCGGTGGCCGCGGCCCTCGTCGTCGTCGTCATCTCCTCGGTTCTCTCGGAGGTGGCGGTCATCTCACCTCACATCCTTCCCTGGACGTTCGCGAGCATCCACTTGACGATCTTGATGTCACGCGGCTTGCGGGTCATGGTCATGAGGTTCAGCGGGGCCGCGAACTTCTGCGCGGTGATGGCCTTGGGGCGGGCGAACTCGCGTAACCCGTCGGCGCCGTGGATACGGCCGAAGCCCGAGTCACCCGAACCGCCGAACGGCAACGCCGGGATGCCGGCGAACGCGAGGAACGAGTTGACCGACACCATGCCCACGTCCAACTTCTCCGCGAGGGCCAGCCCCCGCTTCTTGTTGCCGGTGAAGATCGAACCGCCGAGGCCGTAGCTGCTGGCGTTCGCCTTCTCGATCGCCTCCTCCAGGTCCGCGACAGGGTTGATCACGACGGTGGGGCCGAAGGTCTCCTCGGTGATCGCGGACGAGTTCTCGGGGACGTCGACGAGGACGACCGGCTCGATGATCTTCTCGCCGACCGAGTCCTCGCCGCCGAGTACGGCCCTGCCGCCCTTGGCGATCGCGTCCTTGACGTGCCTGCGGACGATGTCGACCTGCGCCGGCAGCGTCATGGGCCCGTAGCTGGAGGAGATCGAGTTGCCCGGGGTGAGCGCGCGGACCTTGGCCGTGAACTTCTGGACGAACGCGTCGTGGACGTCCGAGTGGACGTAGATCCGCTCCACGCCCGCGCAGGTCTGGCCCGCGTTGCCCATGGCGCCGAAGACCGCCTGGTCGGCGGCCGCGTCGAGATCCGCGTCCGAGTCGACGAGCAGGGCGTCCTTGCCACCGCCCTCGATGACGACCGGCGTGAGCGTCTCCGCGCAGGCGGCCATGACCTTCCGGCCCGTCGCGGCGGAGCCGGTGAACGCGAGCTTGTCGACGCCCGCCCTGCACAACGCCGCGCCCGTCGAGCCGTCACCGGTGATCGTCTGGATGAGCGGCTGGGAGGCGCCCAGCGAATCCCACACCTCCGCCAGCCACACGCCCACACCCGGCGTGAGCTCGCTGGGCTTGAACACCACCGCGTTGCCCGCGGCCATGGCGTAGGACAGCGTGCCCATCGGGGTGAACGCGGGGTAGTTCCACGGGCCGATCGCGCCGACCACGCCGTAGGGGTGATATTCCACGTAGGCGGCCTGGTTGCTCATGAGCAGCCCGGCCGAGACGGAGCGCCGTCGCAGGACCTTGTCCGCGTTCTTGGCCGCCCACTCCAGATGGCTGACGGTGAGCATGACCTCGAGGGTCGCGTCCTCGTCCGGCTTCCCGGTCTCGGCGGAGATCAGGGACGCCAACTCCTCGGCCCTGGACGAGATCGCCCGTTTGTACTCCAGCAGCCACTCACGGCGACCCCGCGGACCCTGGTTCGCCCACCAGCGAGCCGCGGCACGCGCACGCTCCACGGCGAGGGCGACCTCCTCTGGACCGGCGACGGGGTACTCCGCGAGGACGGTGCCGTCGCGGGGGTCCAGGCTCGCGAACGCGGGGCCGGTCTTGCTGGGCTCGGTGGTCGTCATCTGAGGTCCTCTCGTTTCCGATCACATATATTTGATGTAGCGTACCGTGATACGGGCCACAGTAGTCCAGTGTGCACCCAACCGACACCCCGTGACAGATACCGGGACAACCACACAGAAAAACGAGGCGAGAAGTGTTCGACATCCTCACCGATGAGCAGCGTGACTTCGCCAAGTCGATCGATGACTTCTGCGCGCGCGAGGTCGGCGGCGTCGAGAAGCGACGCGAGCTCACCACCGAGGGCGGCACCCACTCGCCGCACATCTACTCCAAGATGGCCGAGCTCGGATGGCTGGGGCTGACCGTCCCCGAGGAGTACGGCGGCTCCGACGCCGGCGCCGTCGAACTGTGCCTCCTGCTCGAGCACTCCCTGCGCGGCCTCGCCCCGATCGGCGGCATCGGCCCCACCCTCATCACGGCCGCCGCGTACCAGAAGTTCGGGACCGAGGAGCAGCGTAAACGCGCGCTCGAGCTGGTCGTGAACGGCGGGACCCTGTCCATCTCGATGTCCGAGCCCGGCGCCGGGTCCGACGTCGCCGCCCTGAGCTGCAAGGCCGAGCGCGACGGCGACGACTGGGTGATCAACGGGCAGAAGACCTGGTGTTCCAACGCCCACTTCGCCGACCGCATCCTGCTCGTCGCCCGCACCGACTCGTCGGGCAAGAAGCACGAGGGCATCACGATGTTCGACGTGCCCGCGGACATCGAGGGCCTGCAGATCACCGGGATCGAGACCATGGGCGGCAAGGAGGTCAACGACCTTTACTTCACCGACGTCCGCCTGCCCGCCGACTCCGTGATCGGAGAGGTCGGCGGCGGCTGGGCGCAGCTCATGACCGGGCTCAATACCGAGCGCCTCATCCTCGCCGCCATGCAGCTCGGCGTGGCCCAGCGGGCGTTCGACGACTGCCTGACCTTCATCAAGGAGCGCGAGCAGTTCGGCCGCCCCGTCGGCTCCTTCCAGGTGCTCCGCCACCGTATGGCCGACCTCGCCACCGAGATCGAGGCCACGCGCCTGCTCGTCTACGCGGTCGCCAGGAAGGTCGACGAGGCCGACCCCACGGCCCTGTTCCCCCGCGAGGCCTCCATGGCCAAGCTCAAGGCGTCCGAGCTGAGCAAGCGGGTCACGCTCGAGTGCATGCAGTCCATGGGCGGATACGGGTACGCCACCGAGTACGGGATGGAACGTCTGGTCCGCCAGGCGGTGGTCTCCACCATCTACGGCGGCACCAACGAGGTCCAGCGGGACATCATCGGCAAGACGCTCGGCCTGTGAGCACCGCCGGGGCGGCCGGCACCGCCGGGACCGCGGGCGCCGCCGCGCGCGAGTTCGAGCTCATCCTCGCGCTCGACACGGTCCCATCGGACCGCGTCTCCGCGCTGTGGGACTCCCTCGAGCCCGCGCGGGTCGACGACATCGCGGGCAGCCGCTGGAAGGGCACCGGCCTGGACACCGGGCACCCCATGTTCGGCATGCTCGGGCAGATGCGCTGGTGGGGCAAGGACTTCACCGAGGCCCGCAAGGTGGACCCGATCCTCGTCACCGACGACTCCGGTGAGGTCGTGCCGGACACCTCGGCGACCGGCGGGGGCGGGGCGTCCCTGTGGGAGGTCTCCTTCCGCGGCCGCCCGACCGCCTCCATGGTGTACGACCGCCTGCCGGTGATCGACCACTTCGCCGTCGTCGGACCCGACACCCTCCTCGCGGTGATGAACGGGCGAGGCACCGTGCACGAGGGCGAGCACTTCTGGTTCTTCCTGGAGCGCGAGCGCTGAGACGCACGGGCCGGGTGCGCGGGGCGGGAGCCTGGCCCGGGTGCGCGGGGCGGGAGCCTGGCCCGGGTGCGCGGGCCGGGTGCACGGGGCGGCGCCACGCCCCACAATGGGGCGCATGACCCCGAACCCCACGCGCCCGGTCCGCATCGCCGTCCAGCTCCAGCCGCAGCACTCGCCGGACTACAAACTGATCCGGGACGCCGTCCGACGCTCCGAAGACGCGGGCGTGGACGTGGTCTTCAACTGGGACCACTTCTTCCCGCTCTACGGTGATCCCGACGGCGCCCACTTCGAGTGTTGGACGATGCTGGCCGCGTGGGCCGAGCAGACCGAACGCGTCGAGATCGGCGCCCTGGTCACCTGCAACACCTATCGCAACCCCGACCTGCTCGCCGACATGGCCCGGACCGTCGACCACATCTCCGGCGGCCGCCTCATCCTGGGCCTGGGCAGCGGATGGTTCGAGCGGGACTACGCCGAGTACGGCTACGAGTTCGGCACCAAGGGCTCGCGGCTCGACGACCTCGGGCACTCCCTCGAGCGGATCGAGCAGCGCTTCGCCACGCTCACCCCCGCCCCGACGCGGGACATCCCCGTGCTGCTCGGTGGCGGCGGTGAGAAGAAGACCCTGCGACACGTGGCCCGCCACGCCGACATCTGGCACTCGTTCGTGGACGTGGAGACCTACCGCCACAAGTCGGAGGTGCTCGCCGGGCACTGCGCGGACGTGGGGCGCGATCCGGGCGAGATCGAGCGGTCGACGGAGATCGGCGGGGCCAGCTCACCCGACGAGGCGAAGCGGCTCGCCGAGGACCTGCACGCCGAGGGCGTCACCCTCTTCACGGTCGGGCTCAACGGCCCCGACTACCCGCTGGACCTGGTCGAGTCGCTGGCGGCCTGGCGCGACGGGCGATAAGCCGGCGCGCCGGCGCTGAACCTGCCCGTCGGCGCCGAGGCTGCCCCTCGGCGCCGGAAATCCGCTACTCCGAATCCGGATCCGCTATCCCGATCGGCGTAGCGAATCCGCATTCCGAGTAGCGGATTTCGGGCTGGATTGGAACCGGGGCGGGCCGGGGCGGGCTGGGGCGGGCGCGTGTCGGCGCGGGCCACGGCGGGTCAGCCCCGCTTGACCGCCCGGTCGACCCGGCGCCACGTCCGGTACGTGTACCCCGACGCCACGAGCATGAGCACCAGCACGAGCGAGGCGAAGATCGACGGTCGCCCGGTGAGGATTAAGCCCACCGCGTTGACCAGCGCCAGCACGGTGAAGAACCCGACGAACCCGCCGATGACCTCCAGCCGCTGCCGGGCACCCAGGGCGTCACCGCCGCTCCGAGCCACCGCCGATCAGCTCTTAAGGCCGCCGGCGGTGAGGCCGGAGATGATCCGCCGCTGGAAGATCAGCACCATGATCACCAGCGGCACGGTGACGAGCGCGCCGGCGGCCATGATCGCCGCGTGCGGCGGCAGATACGGATTGACGCCGGAGAACCGGGCGATCGCCACCGTCACGGGCTCGGTCGCGGTCGTGGACAGCTGCTGCGAGAGCACGAACTCGTTCCACGTGATGATGAACGCCAGGATCGCGGTGGTGAACAGCGCCGGCGCGGCGAGCGGGAGGATAATCTTGATGAACGCCTGGCCGCGGGTGGCACCGTCGACGCGGGCGGCCTCCTCCAGCTCCCACGGCAGATCGTTGAAGAATGACGTGAGCGTGTAGATGGTCAGCGGCAGCGCGAACGAGATGTTGGGGATGATGAGCGCCTGGTAGGTGCCGATCCAGCCGATGTCGGTGAACAGCTGGAACAGTGGCGTCACCAGGGCGACGCCGGGGAACATCGACGCGGCGAGGATGATCCCGGTGACGAGGAACTTGCCCCGGAAGTCGACCCTGGCGAGGGCGTAGGCGGTGAACACGCCGAACGTCAGCGCGAGGGCGGTGGTGATCGAGCTGATGAGCACGGAGTTGATGATCGCGCCCAGGAAGTTGTTGCCGCCGTCCGTGGCCAGCGCCTCGCGGAAGTTGTCGAGCGTGAGGTGCGAGGGCACCGGGCTGGCGGAGAAGATGAACCGGTTGTCGCGGAACGCGGTCACCAGCATCCAGTAGAACGGCGCGAGTCCCCAGATGAGGATGAGCAGCGCGCCGACGTAAGTGCTGATGGTGGGGCCGAGCGGTTTGCGTGGCGGCTTGATGTCCTCGTCGTCGCGGCGCCGGTCGGCGCCGGAGGTCGACGACGACGAGGAGGTCGACGGCGTGGTCGGCGAGGTGCTCGGTTCAGACGCTCGGTGACTCACCGGATCTCCCCCTTCTTGCCCGTGCGATCCTCCACGACGTTCGCGCCGAGGAATTTCACCATGATGTATGCGACGGCGAAGACCAGCAGGAACACAAGTGTCGATATCGCGGAGGCGCTGTTGAAGTTGCCCATTCTCATCTCGTTGACCACCAGCATCGACACGGTCGCGGTGGGCGAGTTGGAGTTGGCCGACACGAGGATGACGGGCAGGTCGTACATACGCAGCGCGTCGAGGGTGCGGAACAGGATCGCCACCATGAGGGCGGGACGCACCAACGGAAGGGTGATGCGGACGAACTGCTGCCAGCGGGACGCGCCGTCCACGCGGGCCGCCTCGTAGACGTCACCGGGGATCATCTGCAACCCGGCGAGGATGAGCAGCGCCATGAACGGTGCGGTCTTCCACACGTCGGCGATGATGATGGCCATACGGGCGTAGAACGGGTCGGTGGTCCAGGCGATGTTCGTGCCCAGGAGGGTGTTGGCGATCCCGTTGGGGGCGAAGATGAAGGCCCACAGTTTGGCCGTGACGGCGGTGGGGATCGCCCACGGGACCAGGACGGCGGCGCGCAGCAGGGAGCGTCCCCAGATGCTCTTGCCCATGACCACGGCCATGGCGAAACCGAGCACCGTCTCGAGGGAGACGGTGGTGACGGTGAAGAACAGCGTGTTGCCCATGGCGGGCCAGAAGTCCACGGACGAGACGCCCGGCGGACAGGTGACGGTGCCGTCGCCGCCGGGAGCGGGGCAGGCCTGCGTCAGCCAGTAGAGGTAGTGCTGGAAGCCGGCGAACCCGCCCTCCGAGAACATGCCCGTGGCCGGGTCCAGGCCGCGGTCGGCCATGAACGACAGGTACACCGCGCGGATGACCGGATACCCGATCACCACCGCGAGGATGGCCAGGGCCGGACCCACCATCCACACCGGCCGCCAGTCGAACTTCTTCTCGACCAGTGGCGCCGGGGACTTCTCGCTCGTCGTCATCGCCTCGCTCCTCGCCGGGTTCGCGCCCGCCCCACCACGGAGACCGGTGGGCCCCGGGAACGTTACCCGGGGCCCACCTGCCCTGGTCCGACAGCCGTCTGCCACCGGACCGTGTGCCGATCACCCGGACCGCGGTGATCGTTGACCTCGTTCGATCACCGTGCTCGGTGAATCACTGTGCCTGTTCGATCGCGGCCGTCATGTCGTTGAGGGCCTGCTCGACGTCCTTCTCCCCGCGAAGCGCCGCGAAGGTGTTGTCCTGGATCGCCTTGGACACGGACGGGTAGAACGGCGTGACCGGGCGCGGCTCGGCGTTGTCGAGCGCCGCCTTCAGCGCCGGCATGTAGGGGAACTCCTGCTGGAGCGCCTCGTCGTCGTAGATCGAGGACAGCACCGGCGGGAACGACTGCTCGGCGAAGCCCATCTGGACGTCCTCGGAGATGATGAACTCGAGGAAGGCCCGCGCGGTCTCCTTGTTCTCGGAGAACACGTTGATCGCGTTGTTGTAGCCACCGAGCGTGGACTGACCGGCGCCGTCCTTGCCGACGATCGGGGCGACCTGGAAGTCACCCTGGACCTGCGACGTGGGGTCGGACTGGCCCGACTCGTACATGTACGGCCAGTTGTAGGAGTACATGGTCTCGCCGGCGAGGAAGGCCTGCGCGGTCTCCTCCTCCGTGAACGCGTCGGTCTTCTGGGGGATGACGCCGCCCTTGTAGGCGTCGACGAGGGCGGTCAGGCCGGCACGCGCCTCCTCGGTGTCGAGCTCGGGCGTCTTCCCGTCCTCACCGACGACCTGTCCGCCCCAGCTGTGGATGAACTGGGTGGCGGCGACGGTCAGACCCTCGTACTGGCTGAGCTGGGTCTGCAGGCAGTCGACGTTCGCACCCTCCGCGGCCTCGCAGGAGGAGACGAGCTCCTCCCAGTTGGCGGGAGCCTCCGGCTGGAGGTCGGTGCGGTAGTACAGGAGCTGGGCGTTGGTGTTCTGCGGCACGCCGTAGAGGGTGCCGTTGTAGGTCGCCGAGTCGACGGCGGCCTCGATCAGCCCGGAGGTGTCGACCTCGGTCTCGTTCTCGATCGGCTGCAGCCACCCGTTAGCCGCGAAGTACGCGGTGTCGGTGACGTCGAGGGCGAACACGTCGTACTCGCCGCTCTCGGTCTGGAGCGACTGCGTCAGGGTGTCGCGTTGCCCGTCCTGCTCGGCCGGCAGCTCGCGGAGGGTGACCTCCTGGTCGGGGTTCTCCGCGTTCCACTGCTCGATGACGGGACGGAGCTTGTCGGTGTCGTTGCTGCCCATCGCGAAGGTGATGGGGCCGACGCCCGAGGTGCCGGCCTGCGCCTGCTCGTCGGATTCATCGCCACCCGATCCACACGCCGTGGATACCAGGGCGACTACGGAGGCGGCCGCCGCCGCCTTGAGGAACCTGCCGTGAACGGCCATGCGCTCTCTCCTACTGTCGTGTCTCGACTCCCCTCGGCGAGTGCCGACGGGGCAGTGGACCGGTGCCGCCTGTGACGCGGGTCTCACTGAGGACCTGCTGAGCGTAACCCACGAGACGGCGGTGGCGCGGGACCACGTGCGGACACGCGACCGACGCGCCGTCGCTCCCGTCACCACGGATGGTCACGGGAGCGAGGTCACAGGAGTCACTCTAGCAACACCCGATCGGGGCGGACGCCGGCGTGCATCGCCGTTTGCACGGGCCCCGGCCCCACGGGGTCAGCGCAGTCTGAGACCGGATTCCACGTCGAAGAACCGGACCTCGTGGTCGAGCGCCTCGAGGTACATGGTGTCGCTCTTGCGGGGGTGGTCACCCGACTCCGCCCGGTACACCACGGGGTGGTTGTCGCGGGTCGAGCAATGCAGGTAGCTGTCCGCCCCGAGCTCCTCCACCAGGTCCACCGTCACCTCCAGCCCGTGGCCTTCCGCGGCCATCCGCAGGTGCTCGGGCCGCACGCCGACGGTGACCCTCGACCCCGAGCCGGCGGGCACGGGCTCGCGGAACCCCTCGAGGTCCACCGCCCCGTCGGCGACCGGGGCGTCGAAGAGGTTCATGGACGGTGACCCGATGAAGCCGGCCACGAAGGCGTTGACCGGGTTGTTGTAGAGCTCGCGCGGGGCGTCGACCTGCTGGAGCACCCCGTCCTTGAGCACCGCGACGCGGTCGCCCATCGTCATGGCCTCGACCTGGTCGTGCGTCACGTAGATCATCGTGGTGTGCAGGTCCCGCTGCAGCTTGGCGATCTGTGCGCGCGTGGCCACCCGGAGCTTGGCGTCGAGGTTGGACAGCGGCTCGTCCATGAGGAAGACCTGCGGGTTGCGCACGATCGCCCGCCCCATGGCCACGCGCTGACGCTGGCCACCGGAGAGCTCCTTGGGCTTGCGGTCGAGGTACGGCACCAGGTCGAGCATCTCGGCCGCGCGGTCGACGCGCTCCGTGATCTCCGACTTGGACGCCTTGGCCAGCTTCAGGGCGAAACCCATGTTCTCGCGGACCGTGTAGTGCGGGTACAGCGCGTAGTTCTGGAACACCATCGCGATGTCGCGGTCCTTGGGCTCGGTGCCCGTCACGTCCCTGTCACCGATGAGGATCCGTCCCGCCGCCACGTCCTCCAGACCGGCCAGGGCGCGCAAGGTCGTCGATTTTCCGCAGCCGGAGGGTCCGACCAGGACGAGGAACTCGCCGTCGGCGATCTCCAGGTCCAGGCGGTCGACGCTGCGTCGCGCCGCCCCCGGATAGACGATGGACACGTTCTCGAAGGTCACCGAGGCCATGAGAAATATTTCCCTTCACCGGCAGGAACGTGCCGGACGATCCGAGATAGAGGGCGAACACGGGTGACTGTAGCGGCCCGGAGCGGAGTTCACCCGCACTGCGCACACAGTTCATCCGGGCGTGGCCCGCCCGCGATCGCCCGGTCGTCCCGCGCGCCTAGCGTGCATGCGTCCACTACGACTGTTGACGCCTCCAGGAGACTCGAATGTCCGTCCGCCGCCTGCTCCCGATCGCCACCGCCCCGACGCCGGGGATCTCCAACCGACAGCACGTGACCTGTGTCTACAAGTGCGGGGACCAGTGCGCCGCGCCGGTGCCCAACACCACCGACAACCCGTACTTCGGGGACATCGCCACCGAGATCAGCCGCCGCGGTGCGCTCAAGGCCGCGGGCGTCGTGGCGCTGGCGGTGGGCGCCACCCAGGTGCTGCCCGCGACCGCCGCGGCGCAGGGCTCGTCCGCCGCCGGCTCGCTCGGCCCCACCGGATCCACCGGCGGCGCGACGATCGACACGGGGTTCGCCCCGGTCGCGCCCAACACCGCCGACGCCGTCACCGTCCCGGCGGGATACTCGAGCGATGTTGTGATCCGGTGGGGCGACCCCGTACTGCCGGGCGCCCCGGAGTTCGACTTCGAGAACCAGACCGCTGCGGCGCAGGCCATGCAGTACGGCTACAACTGCGATCTGGCGGTGATGTTCCCGATGGACGACCGCGACGATCGCTTCCTGCTCACCGTCAACCACGAGTACACGACCGAGCCGTCGATGTTCCGCGGCTACGATTCCTCGGCCCCGACCCGCGAGCAGGTCGAGATCGCCTGGGCGGCCCACGGGCTGACGGTGGTCGAGCTGTCCAGCCGCGCCGGCGACGGCGGGCTCGACCCCGTCATGGGGTCCTACAACCGGCGCATCACCGCGACCACCCCGTTCGAGCTGCGCGGACCCGCCGTCGGCCCCCTGACCCGGACCACGGCCGACCCGACCGGCACCCGCGTGCTCGGCACGCTGAACAACTGCGCCGGCGGGCACACACCGTGGGGCACCGTCCTGTCCGGCGAGGAGAATTTCAACCAGTACTTCGGCACCACCGGGACGGTCACCGACCCGGAGCGACTCGAGGCCCTGCGCCGCTACGGCGTCTCCGTCTCCCGCTCGGGGCGCCGGTGGGAGGAGTTCGACGCCCGCTTCGACCCGGCCGCCGAGCCCAACGAGGTCAACCGCTTCGGCTACGTCGTCGAGGTGGATCCCTGGGATCCGACCTCGACCCCGGTCAAGCACTCCGCGATGGGCCGGTTCAAGCACGAGGGCGCCTCGGTCCACGTCACCGGTGACGGCACCGTCGTCGCCTATTCCGGTGACGACGAGCGCTTCGACTACCTCTACAAGTTCGTCTCCAGCCGCCGGATCACACCCGGTACCGGTTCGGCCGCGCGGACCGAGAACATGAAGATCCTCGACGAGGGCACCCTCTACGTGGCGACGTTCGCCGGCAACTCCCCCGCCGCGCAGATCGACGGCTCCGGGACGCTGCCCGCCGACGGCGCGTTCGACGGCACCGGCACCTGGATCCCGCTCCTGACCGTCGCGCCCGGCGGGAACGCCGTCTCACACGTGCCGGACATGACGCCGGAGCAGGTCGCGGTGTACACCCGCATGGCCGGCGACCGCGTCGGCGCCACCAAGATGGACCGCCCCGAGGACGTCGAGCCCAGCCCGACCACCGGCAAGGTCTACATGGCGCTGACCAACAACACCCGCCGCACGACCGCGAACGTGGACGAGGCCAACCCGCGGCACAACAACAAGCACGGTCAGGTCGTGGAGATCACCGACGACCACGCCGGCACCACCTTCGGCTGGAACCTGCTGCTGGTGTGTGGCGACCCGGCCGAGGCGGACTCCTACTTCGGCGGCTTCGACAAGTCGAAGGTCAGCCCCATCTCCTGCCCGGACAACGTCGCCTTCGACACGGCCGGGGGACTGTGGGTGTCCACCGACGGCAACGCCCTCGGCTTCAACGACGGCCTCTACTCGGTGGCGACCGAAGACCCGAACCGCGGCGAGACCAAGCTGTTCCTCACGGTCCCTGTCGGGGCCGAGACCTGCGGACCGCTGGTGTTCGACAACCGGGTGATCGTCAACGTCCAGCACCCCGGCGAGAAGGACGGCGCGTCGATCGAGAACCCCGCCTCGCACTGGCCCGACGGCGGCACCTCGCAGCCGCGGCCGTCGACCGTGGTCGCGTGGCGCAACGGGTTCTCCGGTGGCGCCGGCTCTCTCGGTTCGGGCTCCCTGCCGACGGGCCTGATCGGCTCCTGACGGCGGACGGCCGGGGCGGGTCGGGTCGGTCAGGCCCCGGCGGGCCGGGCCGGTCAGGCCCGACTGCCGGCCCGCGCGTACGCCAGGCCGCGCTCGGCGCAGGCGGCGATCGAGGCGGCGACGCCCTCCGGGTCGTCGGACATCGGCACGTGCCCGTCGGCGCTGACCTCGACCCTCGCCTGCGGGAACAACCGCGTGGCGAGTGAGACCTGCCGCACCGGCAGGACCATGTCGAACCGGCCCCACCGGATGGTGATCGGCAAATCTTCGTCGACGGGGGCGGAGAACACGAACGCCCGCCGGTCGGCCCGGTCGAGCACGGTGTTGGACACGATCGCCTCGCTGTCGATGGCCGCGGCCTCCGCCGGGTACCGCCACGGGCGGGCGCAGAACACCGCCATCATCACCGCGCGTCCGGCGGCCCGCTCGGTCAGGGCCGGGGTGTGGCGGCCGATCCGGCCGGCCGCCCGGCGGAGACTCCGGAAGACGCTCACCGTGTAGCGCCATTCGGCGTGCGAGCGGAAGAACCCCGCGGGCGACAGCGCGGTGACGCTGCTCGCCAGTCCGCGGGCGCCGAGCTCCAGCGCGAGGAAGCCCCCCAGGGAGTTGCCCGCGATGTGGGGGCGCTCCCCGGACGGGACGACCTCCTCCAGGAGGGTGACGAGCTCGGAGACGAAGTAGTCGAGCACGTCGCCGGTGTCCGGCAGGTCCGCGGACCGCCCGTGGCCGGGCAGGTCCACGACCACCACGCGGAAACGGTCCGCGAGCAGCGGCACGACCGGATCCCAGGCGTGCGCCCGGTGGCACACGCCGTGCAGTAGGACGATGGTCGGGCCGGCCCCGGCGATCTGGTGATACAAACCCATGCGATCAGTATCCACCCCGGGACGAGGTGGCGCCCCATGACGGGAGAAGTTCGGCCTAGATTCGGTGCCGCGAGGCTTCCGGGGCGGAAGCCGGTGTCGAGGGAGCAGGGTCATGGAGACGACGACGAGCGATCCGGCGATACGGGAAGGTGAGCCCGGGCGGGGACTCGCCGAGAAGTTCCGACCCATCCTGTTGCGCCTGGACCTGCTTGTCCGCCGGCAGAGCACCCAGTACGCGCTGAGTCGCGCGCAGACCTCGATCCTGCACACCCTGGCGTGCCACGGGCGGCTGCGGATGTCGGACCTCGCCCGACTCGAGAACGTCCGCGTACCGACCACCAGTAATTCGGTGAGCGTCATCGAGGCCATGGGGTACGTCGAGCGCGAACCCGACGCCTCCGACCGACGCGGGGTCTGTGTCCGCCTCACCGACCTGGGTCGGGCCCGCATCGAACAGGTCCTCGCCGATCGTGACCGGGACTTCGCCGAGCGGATGTCCTACCTGAGCCCCGAACACCGCGATCTGCTCTCCTCGGCGGTGCCCGCCCTCACCGCCCTCCTCGACGCCTTCGACGGCGATGTCGACGCCCTTCCCGACTCCCCGCAGCCCGTCCCGCTGCATTCCGACGCCCCCGGTCCGTCTAGCCTCGGGGCATGAGCACGGTTCTCGTCACCGGCGCCTCCCGCGGGATCGGGGCGGCGACCGCCCGCACGCTGTCCACCCACCACGACCTCGTCCTCGTGGGCAGGGACGTCGACGCACTGCGGGTCGTGGCCGCTGACTGCCGCTCAGCCCGGGTGGTGGAGGCCGACCTCACCACCGGTGACGGGATCGCGCGCGCCGCCCGCGACATCAGCACCCTCGACGGCCTCGTCCACTGCGCCGGGGTCGCCGAACTCGGCCGGATCGACGAGTCCGAGGCCGGCCAGTGGCGCCGGGCGTTCGAGGTCAACGTGCTGGCCGTCGTCGAGCTGACCCGGGCACTGCTCCCGGCGCTGCGCGCGGCACGGGGCCACCTCGTCGTCGTCAACTCCGGCGCGGGGACCACCGCCAAACCGGGCTGGGGCTCCTACAGCGCCTCCAAGTTCGCGCTGCGCGCCGTCACGGACACCCTTCGCGGCGAGGAACCCGACCTGCGCGTCACCTCCATCCACCCCGGCCGCGTGGACACCGACATGCAGCGCGCGATCGTCGCCGCCGAGGGCCGCGACTACGACCCGGGTGCCTTCCTCCGCCCGGAATCCGTGGCCACCGCCGTCCGGCAGGCACTGGAGTCCACTCCGGATTCACACCCCACCGAGGTGGTCCTGCGGCCGCGCCCGCACTGACTCCCCCGTCCGGCGGCCAGGTACGTCGAACGGCTCCCCCGCCGCCGCGCGTGTCGTAACCTCTGCACCACCATGACCAGCCCGAACCCTCCTCTTCGGATCACCGTGATCGGCGCGGGCGTGATCGGCTGCTACCTGGGCGGCCGGCTCGCCCGCCACGCCGACGTGACCCTGGTCGGGCGCCCCCACGTGCTCGACCCGATCCGGGCGGTGGGACTGACCGTCGAGTCCGGAGACGGCGAGGACGCCCGGCTCCACATCCCCGCCGACGCCCTCACCCTGGCCACCGGGCCCGAGAGCGTCCGCCGCTCGGACGTCGTGCTGGTGTGCACCAAGGCCGGGCAGACCGCCGCCGCCACCGCCGAGTTCGCACCGTTCCTCCGGCCGGACACGCTGGTCGTGGGCCTGCAGAACGGTCTGCACTCGGCGGACCTCATCCGGGAACTGGTCGACAGGACCACGGTGATCCCCGGCGTCATACCGTTCAATGTCGCGCGCATCGGGCCCGCTACCTATCGGCGGACCTCCACCGGGGTGATCCGGCTCGCCGAACACCCCATGGCCGTCCCGCTGATCCGCACCATGACGGCGGCCGAGCTGCCGGTGCGGCCCACCGACGACATCCAGGCGGTCCTCCACGGCAAGATCCTGCTCAACCTCAACAACGCCGTCCAGGCGCTGTCCGGACTCCCGCTGCGCACGGAGCTGCTGGACCGGGACCTGCGGCGCTGTGTCGCCCTGTGTCAGGCGGAGGCCAACCGCGTGTTCACCGCGGCCGGGGTGGTGCCGCGGGTGCCGCTGGCCATCCCCGCCGGCGCCCTCCCGGTGGTGATGCGGCTGCCCAACCCGCTGTTCCGCCGCCTCGCCCGGGCCGCGGTCCGCGTCGACGCGGACGGCACCTCGTCCATGACGGACGATCTCGTGCGCGGCCGGCCCACCGAGGTCGAGTACCTGCAGGGCAAGGTCGTGAAGATGGCCGGTCAGCTCGGACTGGGGGCTCCGGCCTGCGCGCGGATGGTGGAGCTGGTGCACGAGGCCGAGGCGGCCGGCGAGGACCGGCGGCAATGGACCGGCAGGGAACTCCTCACCGAGCTTCAGCGGGCCCGACGCCGGGCCCGCCGCCTGGCCCGGATACAGCAGATGACCGGCCAGCCGACCTGACTCCCGGTCCCCGTAGCCGGTTCGGCCCCCGTACCCGGTTCAGTCCTCGTACCCGATCGAGAACGCGGCCTCGAGATCGTGCTTGGACTGGGTGCGGAACGCGATGTGGGTCTCGGTGTCCACCACGCCGGGGACCTTGTTGAGGCGGTCCGAGACGATGTCGGCGATCTCGTCGTTGCGCCGGGCCCGCACCAGCACGATGAGGTCGATGGTGCCGGTGACCGAGTAGACCTCGGAGACTCCGTCGATATCGGCGATGGCCCCGGCGACCTCGGGGATCCGCGCCGTCTCGGCATGGACGAAGACGATTGCGGTGATCATGACCCCAAGGCTAGTGGAGCGGGCGTACCGTGTGCGCCATGATCCACGGGGACCTCCTCCAGTCGGCGCGCGAGACGGAGACGAACCGCCCGTTCGCCCTCCAGAACTCCAAGATGCTCAAGGCGACGCTCGCCGACCAGCCGATCCTCGCGCGGACCGGATCGATGGTCGCCTACCAAGGGCAGGTCGGGTTCGAGAACGTCGGCAGCGGCGGGATCGGCAGGATGTTCAAGGCGGCGGCGACGGGGGAGGGTGTGCCCCTCATGCGCTGCACCGGGCGGGGTGAGCTGTTCCTCGCCGACCAGGCCTCCGAGGTCCAGGTCCTCTACCTGGAGGACGACATGATCTCGGTCAACGGTGCGAGCGTGCTGGCGTTCTCCGAGGGGATCGCGTGGGACATCCACCGCATCGCCGCCAAGGGCGCCGTGATGACCGGCGGGTTGTTCAACGTCTCCCTGCGGGGGACCGGGTTCGTGGCGGTGACCACCAAGGGCCAGCCGGTCGCGCTCGACGTGACCTCCGCGCCGACGTTCGCCGATCCCCAGGCCGTGGTCCTGTGGACCGCCGGGGTGACGATGGACGTCCGAGTGGACACGGGCGGGGTGAAGTCCCTGCTCCGGGGCGGGTCCGGGGAGACGTTCCAGTTGGCGTTCGGCGGCGCGGGACTGGTGGTCGTGCAACCGTCGGAGAACGTGCCCCAGGGGGCCGGGAGCCAGGGCGGCGCGTAGTCCCGCGCGCCCCGGCGACCCCGGCCGGGGCCGGAGCGGGGTTCAGGGGCATCGGGTCAGCGCATATTCTCCGGGGTCCAGTAGGCGCGCATCGAGGTGACCTTGCCCTGCTCGTCGTGGGTCATGAGGTCCCACACGTTGATGGTGGCCTTGGAGTCGGCGTCGAAGTGCGTGGTGATCTCGAAGTTGAACAGCAGGTCGTTTCCGCATACGCGGGCCTCGAGCACCTCGCCCTCGATCTTCATCGCCACGACGCTGGCGTAGAACTCGCGGATGGCGGCCTTGCCCTCGTGGACGGTGCCGTTGCCCACCGGGTCCTCGACGGTGGCGCCCTCGGCGTAGAGGTTCATCACGGCCTCGAGGTCGCCCGCGGTCAGTGCCGCGATGTAGGAGTCGGCGGTGGAACGGATCTGGTCGGGTGAGGCGCTCAAGGCGGTGGCCCTTTCGGTGACGACGACGAGGTGACCCCGAGCCTAGAACGTGTTCTCGCCCCGTGGGGGCGGACCGGGCGGAACAACGGTTTCCTTTATCGCTTGCGTCACTTGCACCGCGTGCCTACGCTCCCTTCACCACCTGGAGCAGGTGAGTCGGACGACAGAGCGGGGTACGTCATGTCCACGCAGCAGACCTCACCCACACCCGCCGAGGAGGAGACATTCAACACCGGCCGGGTGGTGCTCATCTCCCTGGTCGCGGCGTTGGGCGGCTTCCTGTTCGGCTTCGACACCGCGGTGATCAACGGTGCCGTGGACGCCGTCCAGGAGACTTTCGAGATGAACGCCGGGTTGACCGGCTTCGCCGTGTCCTCCGCCCTGCTCGGGTGCATGGTCGGCGCTTACGTCGCCGGTCGTCTGGCCGACCACTGGGGTCGCACCCGCGTGATGATCCTCGCGTCGGTGCTGTTCACCGCGAGCGCCCTGGGGACCGGGTTCGCCTTCGGCCCCGTCGACCTCATCATCTGGCGGCTGGTCGGCGGGCTCGGGGTGGGCGCGGCGTCCGTCATCGCACCGGCCTACATCGCCGAGGTCGCCCCACCGGCGATCCGCGGTCGGCTGGGATCGCTGCAGCAGCTCGCGATCGTCTCCGGCATCTTCGTCGCACTGCTCTCCGACGCCTGGCTGGCCGGCATCGCGGGCGGCGCGATCGAGGAACTGTGGTTCGCCGCCGAGGCGTGGCGGTGGATGTTCTGGGCGGAGGTGATCCCCGCCGTGACCTACGGGGTGCTCGCGCTGACCATCCCCGAATCACCGCGCTACCTGGTGGGCAAGGGCATGGTCGACCGGGCCCGCGAGGTCCTCCGCTCCATTCAGCAGGGTGGTGTCGACTCCCGGATCAGGGAGATCCGCGCGACGGTCCGCGACGACCGCAAGCGCTCGTGGCGCGACCTGGTCAAGCCGGGCGGGGTCAACCTGCTGCCCATCGTGTGGATCGGCATCATCCTGTCGGTCTTCCAGCAGGCAGTGGGCATCAACGTGATCTTCTACTACTCCACCTCGCTGTGGCAGTCGGTCGGCTTCACCGAGGAGGACGCGCTCACCCAGACGGTCATCACGTCCGTGACGAACATCGTGGTGACGATCGTGGCGATCGCACTCATCGACAAGATCGGCCGCCGCAAGCTCCTCATCACCGGGTCGGTGGGCATGACGATCTCGCTGGCCGTGATGGCGCTGATGTTCAGCACCGCGACCATGGGACCGGGCCCGGACGGCGAGCTCGCCCCACAGCTCGCCGACACCCAAGGGCTGATCGCGCTCATCGCCGCGAACGGGTTCGTCGTGTTTTTCGGCATGTCGTGGGGCCCGGCCGTGTGGGTGCTGCTCGGCGAGATGTTCAACAACCGCATCCGCTCCGCGGCCCTCGGCCTGGCGGCGGCCGCGCAGTGGCTGGCGAACTTCGCCGTGTCGACCGCGTTCCCGCCGATGGCCGAGTTCAGCCTGACGTTCACCTATGGCTTCTACGCGGTCTCCGCGCTGCTGTCGCTGTTGTTCGTGGCGAAGTTCATCCCGGAGACCAACGGTCGGTCTTTGGAGGACATGTAGCGGCGCGGCCTACCCCGCCGCCCGGCCCGGCCCGTCGACCGCAGCGACGGCGCTGGGCGGCGACGGCCTGTGAGCGCTCGCCGAGAAGAGGAATTCGCGCACTGCTTCTCGAGAGATACAGGCGAAATCTTCTGCTCGGCGACGGGCGACGGGCGGGGGGCTGCAGGCGGCGGGCCACGAACCCCGGGTCAGGCGGCGTCGTCCGGGGTGTAGGCGGGGCAGAACAGGTCGGTCCGCAGGGTGGCCGGATCCATGTCCGGGCTCGGCTCGGTCACGTAGACCTCCCAGAACGGGCTGCCCGGCGCGCGCCCCATCGCGCCGATCGCGCCCATGAACTCGCCCCAGGCCTGCCCGAGCCCGTCGTAGGAGCCGAGATGACTGGTCACCGCCACGTCCCCGGCCGGGAGCTCGGACGCGATGACCTGCATCCCGTCGATCTCGGACGGCTCGTCGGGGTGCAGCTCGGCCAGCGGTCGCGCCAGGGGGAACCCGATCTCCAGGTCCGCGGCGGGTTCGGGTTCCTCGGTGGTGCGCGTGTAGAGCGCGAACGCCGGCCCGGCCGGGGTGACGCCGGCGGCGAACAGGGCCGGGAAGGCCGTGCCGAAGGCCGAATCGAAGAACCCGGCGATCGTGGCCATGGGCACGCCGGTGGCGCGGACGACGGCGGTCGGCACGGCCGGTGCACGCAGCAGCCGCACCCCGTCCACCGGCTCGGGCCCGAGGTCGGGGTACCCGGGCGGCGGGTCGGCCGGCGCGGCGTCGCGTGGGTCGTGGGACGGGGAGGATGACGACGACGACATGGTGTGCCCTCTCGCTGCGGCGGCGGTCTGTCCAGTGTGCGCCGCGGACGGCCACCAGGGAAGACCCGCCGGGCAGCGGGCACCGCGCACCTGCGGGGCCTGCCACTGCGGCGCGGGTGGGTCGGGGGCCGCGACGGATGCGGCAGTCGCGCGCGGCGGGGACAATCGTGGCATGCCCCACTACCGCCTCCACACCCCCGACCAGACGATCGACCTCGGCGACTTCGACAACGCCCAGGAGGCACTTGAGTCCGCTGTCTCCAGCCAGTCCGAGAAGCTCCCCGTCGACGGGTCGCTCGAGCTGCAGATAGGCGACGACTGGCATGCCGTCGACATCGAGGGGGACATGCCGTGAGCCACGGTCGCGGTGCGGGCGCGGGCGGCGCACCCGTGGGCTCGGTGACCCAGTGCGCGACCTGCGGGGTCGAGCGCGCGGAGCCGCTACCGGAGGTGTGCCCGATCTGCGCGGACGAGCGCCAGTACGTGCCGTCCGGTGGGCAGCGGTGGACCGACCCGGAGGAGTCCCGGGCCCGGGGCGCGTCGATCGAGTTCGCCGAGCGCGAGACCGACGTCCTCAACCTCGTGCAGATCAACTGCCCCGGCATCGGACAGAAGCCGGCGCTCATCCGCACCGAGCACGGCAATGTGCTGGTCGAGGCGCCGAACTACATCAGCGAGGAGGCCGTCGCCGCGGTGCGCGGGTGGGGCGGCCTCGCCGCGATCATCGCCTCGCATCCGCACATGTACGGGGTGCAGTCGCTGTGGTCGGCGGCGTTCGACGACTGCCCGGTCTACGTCTCCGCGCCGGACGAGCAGTGGCTGGGCCTGCGGCCGGGCAACACGGTGATGTGGGGCGGGGGCCACGCCGCGGACCCGGCGGAGGGCGGCGAGATCGAGATCGTGCCCGGCGTGCGCGCGTCGCAGCCCGGCGGGCATTTCCCGGGCAGCGTGGTGGTTCACTGGACCGCCCCCGACGGTCGCGGCGTGCTGTTCACCGGTGACACGATCGGTTCGGTCGCGGATCCGGGGTGGGTGACCTTCATGCGCTCGTTCCCCAACTGGATGCCGCTGTCCGGCGCCGTCGTCCGCCGGATCGCCGACCACGTCTCGCATTACGACTTCGACCGCATCTACAGCAACTTCGGCGGCTGCGTGCCGCGGGACGCCCGCGGTGCCGTCCAGCGCTCGGCGGAGCGCTACGCCGCCTGGGTCGACGGCGAGTTCGACCACCTCACCTGACCTGCGGTCACTCAGCGCGCCGGGAGTGCTCGGCGTGTTCGGTGCGCTGGGCGTGCTCAGCGCGCTGCTTGACCAGGGCGAGCCTGCGATCCCAGCCCCGGGACACCGCGCCGAGCAGATCGGAGATCTCCCGTATCCGATCGGGCCGCACCGCGTGGACCTGCCGTCGCTGCTGTGGGCTCGCGGTGACGAGCCCCGATTCCACCAGTATTCGCAGATGCTTGGCCACCGCCTGCCTGCTGATCCCGAGGTCGGCGGCCACCGCGCCGGCGTCGTCCGGCCGATCGGCCAGACGGACGAGGATGCGGCGGCGGGTCCGGTCGGCGAGAGCGGCAAAGACGCCGTCCGCCTCGGGCGCGAGCAGGCCCGACAGCCCCTCCCCCTCGGCCTCGCGGGAGTCGGTGGGGACGTCGCTCACGCCTGATCCTCGGCCCGGCGCCGGGCGAGGTCGAGTTCGGTCGCCCACCCGGCGGAGTTCTCCTCGAACCGCTGGCGGCGCACCACCGCGTCGCTGCTCAAACCGGCGAATCCGGTCTCCCGCACCGTGAGCACCACGCCGGAACCCTGCGGCTCGACGGTGAACTCGATTGTGTTGGACGGGAACTCGTCGACGCTGCCGACCTGCCCGCCCAGCCAGCGGAACACCGCCCGGCGGGGCGGGTCCAACTCGACGGTGCGGATGCTGAACTCGCCGTGCACCGGGTCCACCACGCGCGAGACGTCACCCTCGGTGGTGATCTCGTGCTCGGTCCACTCGCCGTCGTTGATGAACCATCCCGGTTCCGAGACGATGCCCCACACGGTCTGCGCCTCGGCGTCGATGCGGATGCTGCGGACGATCTCGTCCGGCACGTCGTCGGTGGTCGTATCGGGTCCGGTTCCGGCCATTCGGTTCTCGCTCATCGGACTTCCCTCCCTCGCGGTGCGTTCCGCTCGGTGAATGCTGGGTCGCGGGGTGCACCTGTGCTTCCACGATCGCACGTGCGCAGCCGTAGTGCAACCTTTTGGTTGCACTAACCCGCGCGCGACCCCGCGAGCTGCTCGCGGCGGCCTCAGTCCGTCGCCGTTTCCGCCGCGGCGAACTCCCAGAAGCGCTCCGCGATCGCCGGGTCCGACGCCTCGGTGCTGCGTCCGATGAGCGCCGGCATCCCCCGCAGGTGCTGCATCGCGTCCGGCCCTGTGTAGCTGCACGGCGGCAGCGGACGGGTTGCGGCGAACATCGTCGTGAGCGCGGCCTGCGCGGCGGGCTGGGCGAAGAGCGAACACACGCCGGTCACCACCCGGTCGATCGCCGCACTTCCGGTCGCATTGGAGATCCCCGTGGCCGCCCAGCCGGGGTGGGTGAGCTGCACGTCCACCCCCGCCGCAGCCGCCTCGGCTCTCCCGTCCCGCAGCCGCTGGTCCAGCGCCAGCCCCCACAGCATGTCCGCCAGCTTGGATTGCGCGTACGCCGCGGCGGGCGTCCAGCGCCGATGCCGGAAGTGGGGGTCCGCGGCGTCGAACCTGCCCGGCTTGTGGGCGTTGGAAGCGACGATCACGACTCGTCTGCGCACCAGCGGCAGCAGGAGTTCGGTGAAAAGGAACGGACCGAGCACGTTGACGCCGAGCACCATCTCGAACCCGTCCGCCGTCTCCTGCCGACGCGGGGTGATGAGGCCCGCGTTGTTGACCAGCACGTCGACCGGCTCCGGCTCACCGCCCAGCAACTCGGCGGCCGCCCGACGGACGCTCTCGAGCGAGGCGAGGTCGACCTCCACCACCCGGGACTCTCCGGGCAACTGCGCCGCCACCTGCCGCCCGCGCTCGGTGTCGCGGACGGCGAGGATCACCCGCGCTCCCGCCCGGGACGCGGCGCGGGCCGTCTCCAACCCGACCCCACTCGTCGCGCCGGTGATGAGCCAGGTCTGGCCGGTCAGGTCTGGGAGGTCAATCGTCTTCTGGGGCACGAGCGCAGCGTACGTCGCGTCCCGCCCGAAAGCGGTCGTGGCCACGGCGGAAATGGTCGTCGCCGTCGTGACGAGTCGGAGGTCCCAGCCCCGTGGCGACCGCCGAGAACGCCACGATCACGACCAGAATTCTGCCGGGGCCGACATGAGGCGGCACGTGCCGAAACCGCAGGCAACACGGGGTCGAAGCGGGCGGAACGGACTACCCTCCGGGTATGAACTCCGTCACCCCTCCGCGCTCCTCCGCCACCCGCTCGCGCCGCCCGCTGGCAGCGGCGACTGCGGCCCTCGTCGTCGTCGCCTCCCTCACCGCTCCGACCGCGAACGCGCAGCCCGCGCCCAACCCCGCGCCCACCTGGTCCGGGCTCGATACCCGCGAGTGGAACCAACCCGTCCCCTCCCCCGGCGTCGCCGCGGCGACGGTCCCGCTCGACCCCGCGCTCTCCCTGCCGCAGGCCGGGCGGGCGGTACGGCAGGCGTACGGGACGATCGACCAGCACGGCCGCAACGCGATCGCCACGTCCGCGGTGTTCCTGCCGCACGGCACCCCACCACCGGGCGGCTGGCCCGTCGTCGCCTGGGCACACGGCACCACCGGCCTCGGCGACGACTGCGCTCCGTCCACCCAGCCACGCTCCGAGCGCGACGCCGAGTACCTCGGCCACTGGCTGGACCGTGGGTATGCCGTGGTGGCTTCGGACTACGTGGGCCTCGGCACCCCCGGGCTGCTCAGCTACCTCAACGGGCAGGCCACCGCGAGAGGGATCGTCGACTCGATCGTCGCCGCGCGCGCGGACGGGCTTCCGCTGTCCGCCAGGTGGGGCCTCGTCGGCCAGTCGCAGGGCGCCGGCGCCGCGCTCGTCACCGCGACCCGCGCCACCGAACTCGGCGCGCAGGCTGGCCTGGACTACCGGGGCGTTGTGGCGACCGGCGCGCCGGCAAATATCGAGCATTTGTTCCAGTGGGGCGGCCCGGGATTCCCTCCGGTGCAGCTGCCGACCGGGCTCAATACCTATGCCATGTACATCCTCGCCGGGTTCCGCGACCAGCACCCGGAACTCGGCATCAACGGGTTCCTCACACCGCAGGGTCGCGAGATGGTCGACGCCGCCGAGACGCTGTGCTACTCCGCGATGCGGGAGAAGGTCGGCGATTTCCAGGTCTCACAGGCGCTGGCGCGACCGCTGCAGGAGATCCCCGACGTCTTCGGACACCTCCGCCGCTACATGGGCACGCCGGCAATGGGCTACGACCGGCCCGTGTTCCTCGGCCAGGGACTGCTCGACATGGACGTCCCCGCCCCCTCGGCGCTGTCGCTCGCCGCCGAGATGACACTCAACCGGCAGCCGCTCGAGCTGCACGTCTACCCGGACCGGGACCACAGCGGGACCGTCTACGCCGCCATCCCGGACGCCACCGCGTTCCTCGACCGCGTCATGAGGTGACGCCGGGGTGACGAGCACGGGGTGGCCAGTCGGTCACCGCTACCCCCATCTACAGCGGGTGTCCATATGCGGCATTTCATAACTGCAGGCCAACGGCACCGCGACCAGAGCTGGCAATGTAACACCCGTCATAATTGTTACCGACTTGTCACCCGGCGCGATTTCAGGTTAGAGTTTCGCCATCGCCGCGCGGGGATGTTTCAGGGACTCCCCGCGCGGCTGACTGAATTTCGGACGACGGTAGGATTCCTAGAACCTGTTCTAGTAGCGTGGTGGTCATGAGCGCCCTCGACTTCGAGTCCACCAGCAAGACCATCACCGCCGGCCGCTTCGAGCTGCACTACCACGAAGCGGGCGAGCAGAGCGTCGCCGAGCCCGAGAGCGCGGTCCCCGTCCTCTTCCTGCACGGATCCGGCCCCGGCGTGACCGCGTGGTCCAACTTCGCCGGCAACTTCCCCGTCTTCGCCGAGCGTTTCCACACCATCCTGCTGGACATGCCGGGATTCGGGAAGAGCTCCGACCTGGAGTGGGAGAAGGCCTACCCGCTCATCGCCGCCGAGGCGATCGACGCGTTCTGCGAGGCCAAGGGCATCGAAAAGGTCGACATCATCGGTAACTCCATGGGTGGCAACGTCGCCTGCGAGACCGCTCTCGCCTACCCGCACCGCGTCCGCAAGATGGCGCTCATGGGCCCCGGCGGCCTGGCCGCTCCCCTGTTCACGCCCGAGCCGAGCGAGGGATCGCGTCGGCTGTTCGAGTTCCTCGCGGAGCCGTCCGACAAGGCCATGGCGGCCTGGGTCGACACGATGGTCGGCAACAAGAAGGTCGTGGACGAGGACCTCATCCGCGCCCGCACCGAGGCCGCCACCGCTCCGGGCGCCGTCGAGCGGATGTACTCCGTGTTCGGCTCGATCCTCAAGCCCGAGAACGCCTACACGCCGCTGTACGCCCGCGCCTCGCAGATCCGGCAGGAGACCATGCTCATCTGGGGCCGCGACGACCGCATGCTCCCCTACGAGCAGGCCCACTTCGCGTTCCGCCAGCTCCCGCGCGCCGAGCTCCACGCCTTCTCGCGGTGTGGCCACTGGGCGATGATCGAGCAGAAGGACAAGTTCGAGCGCCTCGTGATCGACTTCCTGCTCAACTGACCCGGCGGCGGCGCGGGCCGGGCGCCGGTGCGGCCGCGGGAGCCAGTCGCGGTGTCCGGTCGCGGCAGTGCCGGGGCAGTGTCGCGGCAGGGGCGAGGCGTTAGCCTCGGACCATGACCGACACGCCGCAGCCCGACCAACCCGCCGTCGACCCGCAGACCGGCGAGGATCTGTCGTGGAAGCAGACCCCGGTGGCGATCGTCCTGCTCGACCGGCCCGCCCCCGGCCACGACGAGGTCGGTGAACTCCTCACCGAGATCTTCGAGGGGTCGTACGAGGTCGAGCGGGGCAGCGACGACGACCCCGCCACCGCCGTCTACGTCGAGGACGCGACGGTCATCGTGTCCGCGGTCGACGCGCCGGTGCCCGAGGCCATCGAGTACACGCGTGACCTGGCCGCCTGGAACGGCGGCGAGGCCGTGGTGGAGACGCACCGGTCCCAGGTCGTCATGGCGGCGTTCCGGTGGGGACCGATCGGGGACGACGGCGAGCCGGGCGAACCCGAGTACCTGGACCCCCGGCTCGACACGCTCCGTTGCGAGTTGGCGGTCGCGAACGTCACAGCAGCCCTGACCGCGCTGCCCGGCGCTGTGGCCGTGAGCGTGGGCGGCGCCGCGGCGACCCTGCCGGCCGGCCCGTACCGCGATCTCGTGACGGGCAACCCCGTGCCGGCGCCGGCGCTCGTCGGGGTGCGGGCCGGGATGCAGACCGAGACCACCTCGTGCGTCTACACCAGCGGGTTGGGCCGGTTCGGCCGGATGGACCTCGAGCGACTCGACGTGGACGCTCCGCCCGCGGCCGTCTACGCCGAGATGTGCAACCTCGTGGCCTACTCGCTGGCCACCGGGACGATCTTCCAACCCGGCCTGACCCTCGAGGTGGGCGGCCCACAGCCGCTCGTCGCCACCGCCGGGGTCTCACCGTTCACCGGGCAGGAGATCCTCCGGTTGGCGCCCGCCGACCAGCCGTGAACCCTGCCGGCCGGCCATGAACCCTAGGGGCGCTGGCGGCCGTTCCGCTCGACGACCAACCGCGTGGTGGCGGCCAGCTGGAACGGCCGGATCACCGGCTCGATGCGGCTGAACAGCCGCTCCTTCTTGAGCTTGGCGATTACACTGCGCACCAGTTCCGGCAGCGGGTTCCCGGCGTGGTCGACCAGCGGGTAGATCCGCACCTCCGGCGCCACGCGGGCCATCTCCACGATCGCGTCGACATGGTCGGCCAGATCCATGCGGTCGGCGTAGGTGAACAGCAGGTGCGAGCACAGCACCAGGTCGGCCGAGTCATCGGCGAGAGGGAGCGAGGGCAGGGCCCCGGCCACGTACCGCTCGGGGGCGGTGGCCAGGTGGCCCAGCATCCGGTCGGCCGCCGAGCGGCGTATGACCTCGTGCCCCACGACCCCGCCGCGGACGTCCCAGTCATAGTCGAATTCGCGCGCATGCTTCTGGGCCAGGGACCGCTCGACGTCCTCAAGGATCCGGCCGCGGAGGTCGTCCGCGCCGAGCGCGTACTGCGGGTCCACCGCGACGGCGTCGCCGCCGGCCGCACAGATCTCGGCCACCGCGCTGGCCGCGCCACCGGGGCAGTCGACGATGCGCCCCTTCAGGTCGGCCTCGTCCAGGCCGAACATATCGGTGTACTCGTCCAGCGACCGTGCACTGACGAGGACATCGGTGTCCTCGAGCGCGTGGAAGGTGGTGTGGGGACTTGCGGTCACCTGGGGACTCTCCTGAAGTCGGCTGGCCCGGTCCTGTTCCGGGCCGTGGGGTCTGAGGCGTTGACCCGGGTTCCGTCGGAGACCGCCTCGCATGGCGGATGCGGCCCGACCGATCCCGGCGGGCCCTCGCATCGTCGGTACTACGCCAAGACGGCGTGGGCGATGCGGGACCACGTCGGTCCGGATCGCCAGCACATCAGCACGTCTTTGGGCACGCTCTCACCGTAACAGCGGGGTCGGACACCGGCCACCGAAATGTTCACGGTGATCAGAATGGGCTGCCACACGAGGGACCGGACGGCCGTGAGGTGGGACACACCTACGACTCGACACGCGTTAGGGTTCTGTCCCAACGGCGCGGGCCCACTGCCGCGCGGTCTCGACCCCGGGAGCATTCGTGAGAACACCGTCCAGCCGGCGCACACCATCCGGACCCTCCACCGTCGCCGCAGCGCTCGCGCTGGGCGTCGCGGTCGCCCTGGCCCCCGCCCTGGCCCCTGTCGGCGCGCCCGAGGCCGCCGCCCAGGGGTCGTCGACCGCGCCGGATCGCACCGCGTTCTACGTCCCGCCGGCCGAGCTTCCCGCCGACCCGGGCGCGATCATCCGCACCCAGCCGATGACCATCACTCCGAGCCTGCCCGATGTGATGAACGGCGGTGCACTGCCCGCCGACGCCCAGCGGATCATGTACCGCTCCACCGGCGCCGCGGGCGGACCGATCGCCGTCACCGGCACGTTCCTGCAGCCCAAGGCACCCTGGACCGGCCCCGGGCCGCGCCCGCTCGCGGTGGTCACGCCCGGAACGCAGGGGCAGGGCGACCAGTGCGCGCCGTCGCGCTCCATGGAGGTGGGCCTGGGTATCCAGACCGCGCCCCCGTCGATGGCCGCCGGGTACGCGATCATCGACGCGCTCACGATGGTGATGGAAGGCTTCGCCGTCGTCGTCACCGACTACGAGGGGCTCGGCACGCCCGGCCACCACCCGTACGTCAACCGCGACTCCCAGGGCCGGTCGGCCCTCGACGCCGCCCGCGCGGCGGTGCGGCTTCCCGGCACGGACCTCGCGCCCGACTCCAAGACCGTGATCAGCGGCTACTCGCAGGGCGGTGGCGCCGCCGCCGCGGCCGGGGAGATGCAGCCGGACTACGCACCCGACGTGAACCTGGTCGGCATCGCGGCCGGGGCGCCGCCGTCCGACATGCTCGGCACGCTCGACCGCGTGGACGGCGGACTGCTCACCGGCGCGGTGGGGTACGCGATCAACGGCATCCTGCAGGTCCACCCCGAGCTGCGGCCGGCGTTCGACCGACATCTCAACGCCGAGGGGCAGCGCATGCTCGAGGTGACCGCCAACCAGTGCGTCGCCGAGACCGCCTTCACCTACGGCCTGAAGCGCACGAACGAGTTCACCGTGGACGGCCGCTCGCTCGGCGACGCCGCCCGCTCGGAGCCGGAGATCGTCCGGGTGCTCGAGGGCTACAACCTGGGCAGGGTCGCGCCGGCGGTGCCTGCGCTGGTCATGATCGGCAGGAACGACGACGTCGTGCCGCACCACACGGCCGTGGACCTCGTCCGCGACTGGTGCGAACAGGGCACCACCGTGGAGCTGCGGACGGCCGAGGTGCCGTCGATCGCCCCCGGCCTGGTGATCGACCACGCCATCCCGATGCTCTCCGAGCGGTCCACGAACGCCCGCTACCTCCTGGACCGCGTCCTCGACCGCCCGGCGCCGAGTTCCTGCGGGACCGTCTGAGGCGGCCGGCGCGAACCGGGCCGGGCCGGGGCGGGCCCGCCCCGGCTCAGGGCAGGTTGTGGTGGAACGCCTGCTGCTGGCTGAGGCGGGAAATCCGCCAGCCGTCGCCCATACGGACGAAGTCGAGCACGTACCAGAGCCCGTAGAAGAACACCTGCTGGTCCTTCTCCTCCACCGGCTTCAGTGCCATCGGGTTGAAGCACATGCAGCGCCCGGTGGCCGAGTCGCCGTCCAGGCTCACCTCGAGGTTGCCCATGAGGTGCTGTGTGGCGGCGAAGATCGGCAGCATCTCGGCCAGCCAGGCCCGCACCGCCGGGTAGTCGTCCTCCGGGCCGCCGGACGCGGCGTAGCTCACGCGGGCGTCCGGCGTGAACACCCGGTCCAACCCGTCGAAGTCGCGCGAATCGATGCAGGTCGCGTACCTGGTCATGAGGTCCTGCAGGTCCCAGCGATCGGATAGTTCGACCAGTGTTCGGCTCATGCTCCCTACGCTAACGTGAGCCCTATGCAGTACGAGGAGGAAGTCCGCGCCCGCGAGGCGATCGAGCAGCTCAAGTACCGGTACTGGCGGGCCTGTGACGCCAAGGATCCCGAGGGCTTCCGGTCCTGCTTCGTGGCCTCCGGCGGGGTGCTGGACTTCGGCCCCCTCGGGCGGACCGACCCGGACACGATGGTCGGGATCTTCCGTCAGATCGCGCTCGCGACCGCCTCCGACGGCGGCCCGCGAATCCTCGACATGCACCACGGCTTCATGCCGTCGATCGTCGTGGAGGGCGGCGGACCGAGCAGCCCACCGCGGCGCGCCAGGGGGACCTGGACCCTGCAATTCCGCCAGGTGGACCGGGACAAGGGCACCGAGACGCTCTCCACCGGCGAGTACTCGGATGCGTATGTCATCGAGGATGGCCGCTGGGTGATGGCCGAGTGCCTGTTCACCCCGGGCTGGTCGGTCACCCGCACCCTCGACGAGGCCACCGTGACCTACCCCGAGGTCCACACCGTCCCGGGTGCCGCCACCGCCGGAGCGGACTCGTGAGCGCCCGCGTCGCCCTGGTGACCGGTGGCAGCCGCGGAGTAGGCCGCGGTGTGGCCACCGCCCTCGCGCAGGCCGGGTGGACGGTCTACGTCACCGGACGCTCCGCCGAGCGGCTGCAGGGCACGGTCGACGCGGCGCCCGGCGCCCCGGGCGAGATCCGCCCGCTCGAATGCGACCACTCCCGGGATGACGAGATCCTCGCCGTCATCGCCCGGATCGCCGAGCAGGCCGGACGCCTGGACCTGCTGGTCAACAACGTGTGGACCAACCCCAAGGGCTTCATGGGGTTCAACGGCAAGTTCTGGGAGCGGCCCGCCGGCGACTGGGACGCCCTCATGGGCGTCGGACTGCGCGCGCACTACGTCGCCAGCTGCGAGGCCGCCAAGTTCATGGTGCCGCAGGGCTCCGGGCTGATGGTGAACATCTCGTCCTTCGGCTCGCGGGCACCGTTCCACACCGTGCTCTACGGGATGAGCAAGACCGCCCTCGACAAGATGGCCTCCGACATGGCGCACGAACTCGCCGGCACCGGGGTCTCCACCCTCTCGCTGTGGTTGGGCCTCATCCGCACGGAACTGCTGCTGTCGCTGGGGATGGACGACTTCAACGGCTTCCCACTGGACCGCGCCGAGGACCCCACCTTCGTCGGACGGGTCATCGCCGCCCTCGCCGAGGACCCCGAGCTGTCGCGGATGAGCGGCTCCACCGTCATCACCGCCGAGTACGGGCGCGAGAAGGGGATAAGGAACGACGACGGCGAGGTCCCCCTGTCGCACCGCGGAGCGTTCGGCGGGGGTCCGCTCTTCCCGCCGGTGACGGACGAGCAGCTGGGTCTGGACACGGTGGACGAGGTGGCCGCGGCGGGCGGTCACAACGGGTTCGGCGGGCGGTAGGGATGACGTCCGGCGACCACGGGGACCGCAGCGACGGCGGGGACCACAGCGCCCACGGGGACTTCGACGACCCACTCGAACGCCTCGAGCGGAACGAGCGGCAGGCCAATCAGGCCTTCCGGTACGTGCTGCTGTCGATCGTCGCGATCGTGGTCCTGGCGACGGTGATCGTGATGCTGGAGGGCGGCATTGACGAGGAGTGCACGGACGAGGGGGCGCTGTGTATGACCGCCGACCGCGTCGAGGTGGTCGTCCTGCCGCTGCTGCTGTCGGTCATCCTGGCGGTGACGGCGGGCGTGACGACCTACCGGCGGTGGCAGCAGCGCATCCGGTGGCGGCCGTGGCTGTTCGCGACCTACGCGATGTGGATGGTCACCACGGCGTACCTCATCGTCTCCTCTTCGGCGGTGTTCGTCCGGGCCGGCTGAGGGCGGCCACTTCCCCGGAGACCCCGCCCACGCACGACATCCGCTACCCGGATTCCGGATCGGCTACCCGCACGGGAGTAGCGGATCCGGAATCCGGATAGCGGATCCGGGGCCGGGGCCGGATCTGGGGCCGGGGCCAGAACAGGGGCCGGACTCAGGGGACGATGTTGACCATCTTGCCCGGCACCACGATGACCTTCTTCGGCGCCGCGCCACCGAGGTTCTCCTGCACCTTCGCGTCGGCCAGAGCCGCCGCCTCGACGTCGGCGGGCGAGGCGTCGGCGGGGACCGTGATGCGCGAGCGCACCTTGCCCTTGATCTGCACCGGGTACTCGACGGAGTCCTCGACCAGGTAGGACTCGTCGTGCTCGGGGAACGGCCCGTGGGCGAGCGACCCGGTGTGCCCGAGCCGCGACCACAGTTCCTCGGCCAGGTGCGGGGCGACGGGCGCCACCATGAGCACCAGCGGCTCGACGACCGAGCGCGGCGCGCCCGGCCCCTCGGTCGGGTACGTCTTGGTCAGGGTGTTGACGTACTCGATGAGCTTGGCGATGGCGGTGTTGTCGCGCAGGCCGGCGAAGTCGTCGCGGACCCCGGCGATGGTCTTGTGCAGCGCCTTGAGCACGTCCTCGCCCGGCGCGCCGTCCGCCGGCTCGGTGTCGGTGACGCGGACCTCGCCGGTGTTCTCGTCGATCACCACGCGCCACAGCCGCTGCAGGAAGCGGTGCGCGCCCACGACGTCCTTGGTGGCCCAGGGCCGGGAGGTGTCGAGCGGGCCCATGGACATCTCGTACACACGCAGGGTGTCGGCGCCGTAGGAGTCGCAGATCTCGTCCGGGGAGACGGAGTTCTTGAGCGACTTGCCCATCTTCCCGTACTCCTGGAACACCTCGATCTCGGCGGCGCCGGCAGAGGTGTCGGTCCAGTAGAACTTCCCGTCGCGCTCGGTCACCTCGGCCGCCGGCACGTAGACGCCACGGGCGTCGGTGTAGGCGAAGGCCTGGATGTAGCCCTGGTTGTACAGGCGTCGGTAGGGCTCCTCGCTGGTGACGTGGCCAAGGTCAAACAGCACCTTGTGCCAGAAGCGGGAGTAGAGCAGGTGCAGCACCGCGTGCTCGACGCCGCCGACGTAGAGGTCGACGCCGCCCGGGTCGTTCGCGCCGTGGGTCTCGGGCCGGGGCCCGGTCCAGTAGCGCTCGTTCTCCAGTGCGCACAGCTGCTCGGAGTTGGTGGGGTCGATGTAGCGCAGCTGGTACCAGCTCGAGCCGGCCCAGTTGGGCATGACGTTGGCGTCGCGGGTGTAGGTCTGCAGGCCGTCCCCGAGGTCGAGCTCGACGGTCATCCAGTCGGTGGCCTTGGCCAGCGGCGGGGACGGCACGGAGTCGGCGTCGTCGGGGTCGAACGAGACGGGCTTGTAGTCCTCGACCTCGGGCAGCTCGACGGGCAGCAGCTCGTCGGGCAGGGCGTGGGGCACACCGTCGGAGTCGTAGACCACCGGGAACGGCTCGCCCCAGTAGCGCTGGCGGGCGAACAGCCAGTCGCGCAGCTTGTACTGGATGGTGCCCTCGCCGGTGCCCTGGCCCTCGAGCCACGCGATGGTGGCGGCCTTGGCCTCGTCCACGGCCAACCCGTCGAGCACCAGCCCGCCGGAGTTGGTGGAGTTCACGGCCACGCCGTCGCCGGTGAAGGCCTCGGCCTGCACGTCGATCTCCGAGCCGTCCGCCGGCGCCACGACCTGCACGATGGGCAGTCCGAAGGCTCCTGCGAACTCGTGGTCGCGGGCGTCGTGGCCGGGCACGGCCATGATCGCGCCGGTGCCGTAGCCCATGAGCACGTAGTCGGCGACGAACACGGGGATCTGCTCGCCGTTGACCGGGTTGATGGCGTGGGCGCCGAGGAAGACGCCGGTCTTCTCCTTGTTCTCCTGGCGTTCCAGGTCGGTCTTCTGCGCTGCGCGCCGGCGGTACTCCACCACGGCCTCGGCGGGCGAGGAGTGGCCGCCGGTCCAGCGCTCGTCGAGCCCGCCCCCGGCGCCCGCACCGGCCGCGCCGGACTCCGGCCAGAACGGGCCGGCCAGCTCGTCGACCAGCGGATGCTCGGGCGACAGGACCATGTAGGTGGCGCCGAAGAGAGTGTCGGGGCGGGTGGTGAACACCTCGATGGACTGGTCCGCCACGGCGAAGCGGACGCGGGCGCCCTGCGAGCGGCCGATCCAGTTGCGCTGCATAGACTTGACCTTGTCGGTCCAGTCGAGGCGGTCGAGATCGTCGACCAGTCGGTCGGCGTACGCGGTGATCCGCATCATCCACTGGCTCAGGTTCTTGCGGAAGACGGGGAAGTTTCCGCGCTCGGAGCGGCCCTCGGCGGTGACCTCCTCGTTGGCCAGCACGGTGCCCAGCCCGGGGCACCAGTTGACCGTGGAGTCGGAGAGGTACACCAGCCGGTGGGCGTCGAGGACCTTCTCCTGCTCGGCGCGTGAGAGCTCGGCCCAGTCGCGTCCGGCGTGGTCGCCCGGCAGGGGGCGGGCACCGGAGACGAACTGCTCGACCAGCTCGGCGATGGGCCGGGCGCGGCCGGTGCGGGTGGGGTGCTCGCCGCCGTCGATCGCGCGGGCGGGGGCCTCGGGGTCGTACCAGGAGCCGTGGATCTGCAGGAAGATCCACTGGGTCCAGCGGTAGAAGTCGGTGTCGGTGGTGGCGAACACGCGGCGGCGGTCGTGGCCCAGGCCGAGGCGGCCGAGCTGGCGCTCCATGTTGGCGATGTTGGCCTCGGTGGTCACGCGCGGGTGCTGGCCGGTCTGGACGGCGTACTGCTCGGCGGGCAGGCCGAACGCGTCGTAGCCCAGGGTGTGCAGGACGTTCGTGCCGAGCATGCGGTGGTAGCGGGCGAAGACGTCGGTGGCGATGTACCCGAGGGGGTGCCCGACGTGCAGCCCGGCGCCCGACGGGTAGGGGAACATGTCCTGGACGAAGAGCTTGTCCTCGGGCGGGGCGGCGCCGTCCGGGTCGGCGAGGGGGCCGACGGGGTTCGGGGCCTCGAACGTGCCGCGCTCGGCCCATTCGGTCTGCCAGCGCGACTCGATCTCCCCGGCCAACCCGGCTCCGTAGCGGTGGGCCGGTCCGGTGTCGGACTGCGGTCCGGTCTCGGACTGCACGCCGGTGACGGTCTGGTCGCTGCTGCTCACGGTTGTCTGCTCTCCCTGGTATCGCCGGTGCCCACACGCAGGCGGTGTCCAGCCTAAACCCTGGGGCGGGTCGGGCCGCGTCAGCGTGTGGGCACCGCCCCGTCGGCCGAGGGCGGGGCTGATCAGCCCCTGGCGGCGCGACGCCCGGCGATGAGGGCGTCGAGGCTGTAGCGTCCGGTGCCGACAAGACCGAACACGGCGACGGTCAGGCCGATCACGGCGACGAGCTCCCAGCCACCGTCGGCGGCGTAGATGCCGGCGGCCTTGTGGACGTAGGCGTAGGCACCGACCATGACGACGACGACGAGGACGGCCACCGCCTGGGTGAGTGGTGGCGGTCGTGGTCGGCATGCGACTCCCTCAGTAGATGATGTGACACACATTCTTTGCCGGGCTCTATGTGTTGTGTCAACTAACCGGGTACGCTGGGTGCATGGTCGAACAGGTTCAGGACGTGCGATGGTTGGACGACGAGGAGAAGGCGCTGTGGCGTGATTACCTCGCCATCCAGGGACGCCTGCATCTGGAGATCCAGCGCGACCTCAAGACCTCGTCGAGCCTCACGGAGCCCGAGTTCGAGGTGCTGGTCTACCTCAGCGAGGCCGACGGTCCGCTGCGGATGACCGCGCTCGCCGACGCGTTGCAGTGGGAGCGCAGCCGCCTGTCCCACCAGGTCACCCGGATGGTCAAGCGCGGACTCGTGGAGCGCACCAGCTGCCCCGACGACGGCCGCGGGGCGTTCGTGTCCACCACCGACGAGGGCATGGCCGAGATCGAGAAGGCCGCGCCCGATCACGTCGCCACGGTGCGGCGGGAGTTCCTCGACCGCCTCAGCGCGAAGGACAAGCGCGAACTCGCCCGGCTGCTCGCCCTGGTCCGGGGTCCCGGCGGGGCTGAGGCGAATCGGAGATCCGACGTCGCGGGCGTACCCTCGGTGGCGTGAACGCAGTGCTCGTGGTGGTCATGGTGCTCCTCGTGGGGCTCGCCCTCGTGCTCGCGGGCACGGGTGTCGCGGCGCTCGTCGGCAGACTGCCCGGCAACGGCGCCCTGGGCGTACGCACCCCGGAGACCCGCCGCTCCCCCGAGGCCTGGGAACTCGCCAACCGCGCCGCCGCACCGTCGTTCCTCGGCGCCGGTCTCGTCCTGCTGCTCGGTGCGCTCGCCCTGGGACTGATCGGCGGATGGGTCGGCGGCCTCGTCGTCGTCGTCTCCCTCGTCGCCTCCCTCGCCCTGCTCAGCGTCGCCGGCCTCGCCGGGGCACGCGCGGCGGCCAGATGGGACGCCACATCCGGCGACCAGGGCGGCTGTGGCTGCGGCCCCGACGGCTGCGGCGGCCACTCCGCCGGCGCAACCGACCCCGCCGACACCGACGCCTCCACCTGCGGTGACGCGGGCTCCTCCCCCGACGGCGCCGCCTCCTGCTCCCCCGCCGACTCCACGCCCGGCGACCCCGCCGCGGACTGCGGCGTGACCGGCGGCTGCGGCACCTGCGTCCTGCAGGGCATGTGCGAGACGGAGAGCACGCGCCCCTGACCCGGCTGCCGAGCAGGCCCCCGGCTCCTCCGGTGGCCGTCGGTCCGGTGGCCGTCGCGCACCGCCGCCTCTACGGTCGAAAGGTCCATCCGTCTCACACCGCGAAGGAGAGCCTCATGGCCGACACCGCAGCCGCCGGGGACGTCGTCGACATCCTCACCGCCGACCACCGCGAGATGGTCGGCCTGCTCGAGATGATCGAGAACACCGCCGACGCCGAGGAACGCCGCTCGCTGGCCGACTCCGCCATCGCCGAGGTCGTGCGCCACTCCGTGGCCGAGGAACTGTTCGTCTACCCCGTCTACGAGCGCGAGGTCCCGGGCGGCACCGACGAGGTCGAACACGACAAGGAAGAGCACCAGGAACTCGAAGAGGTGATGAAGGAGCTCGAGGGCCTGGACGCCGGGAGCGCCGAGTTCATCGCCACCGTGAAGCGGTTCAAGGAACTCCTCGACCACCACGCCGACGACGAGGAGGCGGACCAGTTCCCCAAGATGCGGAAGCACATCTCCGCCGAGGACCTGGTCGACCTGGGCCGCAAGGTCGAGGCCGCCAAGAAGATCGCCCCCACCCGGCCGCACCCCGGCTCACCGCACTCCGAGCTGTTCCACATGACCCTGGGACCCGGCGTCGGCATGGTCGACCGCCTCCGCGACGCACTGAGCGGGCGGGCCAAGAACACCTGACACCTCCGCTCCCGGCCCCGGCGACCACCCGCGCGGGGCCGGGCCGCGCGCTCTCAGCTGCTAGTTCGACAGGCTGACCAGCACGGCGACCAGGCCGCAGGTGGCCATCACGACGACCAACACCACCAGACCGACGTTGTGGTCCGCCCGAGTCTGCGGCACCTCGGCCCCGCGGACGAAGCGCCCGACTCGCCGCTCGTGGTGACGCTGCACCCGGAGCAGCGCCAGCAGCGGGACCACGGTGAGCAACGAGAACACCGACGCCCAGAACACCGACGTCTCCGCCACCAGCTTGGCGATGAGGATGATGTTCACGCCCACCACGGCCCACGTCCGCGCCCACGACAGGCTGGTGCGCTCGGCGGCCAGTCCCGCGTCGGGCGGCACCGCCCGCGGTTCCACCCCGATCCGCCGCTGCCGGGGCGTGCTCATGCGAAGGTGCCGCCCAGGATCGCCACGATGAGCAGGACCGCGCCGATCGAGATCCCCAACACCAACAGGATGGATGCCTGCGGCATGGGCAGCGGCCGCTGGTGACGCATCGAGGCCTCGATCCGGATCCACCGCCGGAACGCCACGATCGCGAGGACCGCCGCCAGCACCAGCAGGATGCAGGCCAGCGGCGTGCGGACGATCTCGGGGATCTCGTCCCCCGCGAAGGCCTCCATCGCCACGGCGCCCGCCGTCAACCCGAGGCTGGTGCGGATCCAGGCCAGGAAGGTGCGCTCGTTGGCGAGCGTGAACCGGGGGTCCGGTTCCTCGCCGTCCCGCAACGCCCTGGGCCGCCACCCCTCCGGGGCCTGTCCGGTCTGTCCGGCCTGTCCGGCCTGTCCGGTCATCGCCTGCGCTCCGTCATGGTGCCGAGCCTATCGGCCGGCCCCCGCCGCCCTGGTGGTGGAATAGGCGGATGGGCATTCTGCGTCGTCTCCGGATCGAGCCGTTCATCCTGGCGATCCTGGCGGCGGTGGTGGTCGCCGCGTTCCTGCCCGCCACCGGTGGCGCGGCCGACGCGCTCGACTGGGTGACGACGATCGGCATCGCCGTGCTGTTCTTCCTCTACGGCGCGCGCCTCGAGCCCCGGGAGCTGGTGGTCGGCCTCACGCACTGGCGGCTCCACTCGGTCGTGCTCGCCTCGACGTATCTCCTGTTCCCGCTCCTCGGCCTGCTCGGCCAGTGGCTCCTCACGCCCGTGCTCGGCGCCTCCCTGGCCGCCGGGTTCCTGTTCCTCACGCTGGTCCCGTCGACCGTCCAGTCGTCCATCACCTTCGTGGCGATCGCCCGCGGGCACGTCAGCGCGGCGGTGGTGTCGGCGTCGGTGTCCAACCTGCTGGGTGTGGTGATCACTCCCCTGCTGGTCTTCGCCCTGATGACCACCGACGGGTCCGTGGTCATCACGTGGGACTCGGTCGGCACGATCGCCCTGCAGCTGCTCCTGCCGTTCGTGGTGGGCCAGCTCCTGCGGACCTGGGTCCTGCCGGTCATCCGCAGGATCAAGCGGATCGCCCTGTTCGACAAGACCGTCATCGTGCTGGTGGTCTACGCGGCGTTCTCCGACGGGGTCGCCGACGGGATCTGGTCGACGATCGGCGCCGCCGAGCTGGCCTGGCTGATCGTCGCGTGCTGCGTGCTGCTCGCGGTAGTGCTGGGTCTGACCGAACTCGCCTCCCGGGCCCTGGGTTTCGAGGACCGGGACAAGCGCGTCGTGCAGTTCTGCGGGTCCAAGAAGTCGCTGGCCACGGGGTTGCCGATGGCGGCCGTGCTGTTCGTCGGCCAGCCGATCGGGCTCCTGGTCCTGCCGCTGATGCTGTTCCACCAGATCCAGTTGATCGTGTGCGCGTGGCTGGCCGGCCGGTACGGGCGGGCCGCAGACACTGGCACCGACACCGACCGCGGCGCGGGAGCGTAGGAGGCTCCGGGGGCGCGACGACCCCTCCGCGGGTCACCGCGCCGGTGACCTGCCCGGCCCCAGCTCCACCACCGCGGCGGGGTCGCCCAGGCGCGGACCGAGGACGACCAGAACGGCGAACACCGCAGCGGTGGTGAGCGCGAGACCGATCCACAGTGGGTGGAGGCGCGGGCCGCAGGCGCGCGCGATGAGGGCGCCGACCAGCGCCCCGGCGGTATTGGACAGCAGGTCCGTGACGTCGGAGTGTCCCAGGGCGAGGACGTACTGGAGGACCTCGACCGTCGCGCTGATCGCCGCTCCGGTGACGACGACGACCCGGACCGCCCTGGCCCGGCTCTCCAGCAGGATGTACAGGAGCACCCCGAGCGGCACGAAGAAGGCCAGGTTGCCGAGCGCGTCGAACACCGGGCCGAACCAGGTCTGGGCGTCCCGGAACTGGGCGAACGGTACCCATTCGACCGAGCGGCCGCGCTGGGATTCCGGTCGCCACAGCAGCCCGATCACGAAGAAGGCCTTGAGCATGGTCAGCGCCACCACCACGGCGCCGTAGGCGACCACGGCGAGCGCGGCCCAGCCTCGGACCTTCGACTCTGTCGGTTGCGTCACGGGCACAATCCTCACACGGGCCCCGGCAACGGCGGCGGTCCCGGGTCCGGCCGGGACCGCGAGCCCCGGGCGCTCTGGGCCCGGTCAGCCCCGGTGGGCGTCGAGGAATGCCCGGAGTGCCGCGGCGACCTCGGCCGGGCGTTCCTCCGGCGCGAAGTGGCCACAGTTCTCGATGAGGTGCAGTTCGCTGCCGGGGATCGCGGTGTGGAGTCGGTGCGCCCAGTCGGTGACCTGCCAGGTGTCGTCGGCGCCCCAGACCAGCTGCACCGGGATCCGACCGAGCCTGTCCAGCTGGTCGGAGATCTCCAGCGTGTGGCGCGGGTCGTAGTACGCGACCTGGTGCCGGAAGCTCGGTTGGCCGATCGGCCCGCTGATGAGGTCGACGTACACGTCGAGCGCGGCGGGGTCGAAGTTCGCCGGGTCGCTGTGCGTCGACAGCAGCCAGTCCCGGAAGTGGGCCCGGTGCTCGGCGTCCGGCGTGCGGGCCAGCTCGTCAAGCCCGTCGGCCATCTGTTCCCGGGTCCGCTCGGAGGGGTAGCTGTCGAAACTCACCACGTCGATGAGGGTCAGGGACCGCAGGCGCCCGGTCGACTGCACGCCGAAGCGTTGCGCGATCCCGCCGCCGATGTCGTGGGCCACCAGGTGGAACGTGTCGAGTCCCCACTCCCCAACAGCCCCTCGAGGACGGCGACCTGACCGGTGATCGACGTGTCGACGTCGGGGTTCCGCGGCCGCTCCGACAGCCCGTATCCGAGGAGGTCGAAGACGTGTACGCGGTACCCGGCCTCGGTGAGGACGGGCACCACGTCGCGCCAGATGTACGACGACGAGGGCGTTCCGTGGAGAAAGACCACGGGTTCGCCCTCGCCGTGTACGCCGAACGAGATCCGGTGGCCGTCGACGACGGCGTGCTGGTCGACGATATGGCTCACCGGCACGGAGTCATCCCAGGTCGGAGACCATCCGCTTGGCCAGTTCCTCGGAGGACTGGGGGTTCTGACCCGTGTAGACGTTGCGGTCCACCACCACGTGCGTTCCCCACGGCTCGGCGGCCGAGGAGTACTCGGCGCCCAGCTCGACGAGCTTGTCCTCGAGCAGCCACGGCGCGTTCTCGGCCAGGCCGACCTGCTCCTCCTCGACGTTGGAGAACCCGGTCATCTTGTATCCCGCGAAGGGAGACGACCCCCCGTCATCGGTCGCCGCGAGGACGGCCGCCGGGGCGTGGCACAGCAGCGCAACGGGCTTCTCCGCGCGGACGCGTTCGGTGAGGATCGCGCCCGAGGTCGCGTCCGTGGCGAGATCTTCCATCGGGCCGTGGCCGCCCGGGTAGAACACGACGTCGAACTCGTTGTGGTTGACGGAGGCCAGGTCGGCCGGGGAGTTCAGGACGGGTGCGAGCCGGTCGAGCGAGGCCTTCACCTTGTTCAGGGTCTCGGGGTCGCCGGCGCCTTCGCCGAGGCTTGCCTGGTCGACGGTGGGAGCGCGCCCACCCGGGGTCGCGACGGTGACGGACCAGCCGGCGTCGGTGAACACCTCGTACGGGGCCACGAACTCTTCGGCCCAGAACCCGGTGGGATGCTCCGACCCGTCCTTGAGGGTCCAGTGGTCGGCGGCGGACATGATCATCAGTACGTTAGCCATGCCGCGACAGTACGGATCTCGGGGCGACTCGCAACTGGTCGCTGCCTATCAGTGCGGGTCGAATTCGACTGTGATCCCGGTCACGTGCCCGTGCCTTCTCACACATTTGTGATGTCACCGCGATTCACTTGCGGATCGCCGTTACCTGCGGGTTCGCTTCATTCCCCGATTTAGGCGACATATCAGCAGGTCACAGGACTATTCGCCGGCCTGTCTCGTTAGTGAGGAAAACGTTGAGGCACCGCCGACACAGTCTTAATGTTCACGCCGCATGAGCTGAGGGGTTCAGCATCCGCCCGGACGAATGGCGCACGGGCATACGACTCGAGGAGGGGCACCCATGCGTCCGACACGCCCGCCACTCGCTCGCTCCATGTCGCTCATGGTTCTCGCCGGCCTGGCCCTGCTCGGGTTCTCGGCAGGAGCGGGAGCGGCCTGGCTCTCCGCGGGGACGGCGACAGCCACAGCGGCTGGGCCGGTGGCGTCCTCGGTGCAGCAGTCCGGCCTCACATCAGCCGCGCCCTCCCCTACCTCGACGCAGCCTTCGTCCCCCACCTCGGCGACCTCGACCGCGCCGGTGAGCAGCGAGCGCCTGCCTTCGCCGAAACGCGAGTCGTCGCCGGCCCGCCCGGCCGCCGCGCACGCGCCGGTCACGCCAGCCCGGCCGCCAGTCGTCCGGGTGCCGGTGCACGCCGCGCAGCCGGCCGCTCCGGCCCCGTACCGGCCCGCACCGGCGCCCGCTCCGGCCCCAGCGCCAGCGCCTTCACCAGCGCCACCGGCCCCCGAAACCATCACCATCGACCTCGGCGGACGGGGGGAGATCATCCCCCAGCCACCGATCGCACCCAGACAGCTCAATATCCCCTGACGCCGAACACGTCAGGTCCACCCACCAAGAGAAAGAAGATCACTCATGCTCGCAGCAGCCACCGCCATCTCCGGAATGATCATCTCCGCCCTGATGGCTCTCGGCCCCATCGCAGCACCTGTCGTCGGCGCCGCGATGGCGGCCGGCCCAGTCGCCACCGCTGGGACCGCGATCGCTGGCATCGCCGGCACTGGCGCTGCAGCAGGCGGTTCAGCCGCCCTGGGTGCAGGTGCAGGTGCCATCGGAGCCAGTCCCCACGCCGCTGTCGGTGTGCAGAACGGAATCACCGATGCGCTCAACCAGGCGAAGGACGCCGCTGCCGGGTCCGTCAACAACCTGAACCTCCCGGGCGTTCCGCACATCTCGTTCAATTGAATCGGTACGCCAAGCGGCCAGCCGAACAGCGCAGGCCCCGCACCCCGCGTGGCTGATCTCCTCGCCGCCCTCCCCCCCGCGAATGTTGGGTCTGGGAGGGCGGCGGTGCTTCAATAACCCGATGACCAGCGTGACCTACCTCCAGCAGACCGACGCCGACCACCTGCGTCCCGCTGGCCGTGCGGAGCTGACCATCTCCCGCGTCTTCCCCGCCGAGCCGTCGTTCAACTCGCGGATGTACCGCGAGATCGGCGGCGACTGGAACTGGATCGATCGGTTGGAGTGGGCAGAGGGCGACTGGGCTTCGTACTGCTCCGACCCGTGCGTCAGCACGTTGCGCGCGACCCGGGGCGGCGAGGTCGTCGGGTTCGCCGAACTCCGCATGAGCCCCTGCGACGAGACCACCGGCCCAGTCTTCAACAACTCCGTCGGCGTCGGGGACGACGGCGTCGACGTGGAGATCGTCTACTTCGGCCTGCTCCCCCGATTCGCCGGCCGCGGCCTGGGCGGATGGTTCCTCTCCGAGGTCTGCCGCATCGCCTGGAACGTGCCCGGGTGCCGCCGGGTGTGGCTGCACACCTGCGACGACGACTCCCCCGCCGCCGTCCCCAACTACCTCTCCCGCGGGTTCGTCGAATACGCCCGCGCGGACACCGGCTGCGCTACCTGCTCCGCCTAATTCGCTGTCACCGAGGCCGAGTGCACCCGTTACCCGCACACGTCTGCCCATTACCCAACTGCACCGGGACCTCCGGGCCACCCGGACCCGGGATCACGTTGCCCGCCTCATCGCAGAGCACGTCATAGTTGCAGGTATAGGGCACATCCACTGTCGGGACCGCATCGGGGTCGGGGAATTCTGCTCCGCTCGGATACCGACACACAATCCCATCGCACACCGGGGTGTTCGCTTCACGTTCCTCATTGAGAGTGGCGTCATGGACCGACTGACAGTAGTCGGAGTAGCCCGTTATCGTTCCGTCAGACCAGTAGGTCTCGACAGGACCCAGCCCCATCTGACAATCGACGATGTAGGGCTGCGCGGCAGGCACCTCTGCCGACGACTCAACCCGGGCCTCGTCAGCCGGGCCCCCTTCTCCCTCACGCTCTTCCACCGGTTCAGCGCTCGTGGTGGTGGTCCGTGAACTAGTGCTCGATGACTGCGTCGTCGTATCGTCCGGCGCGTTGTCGGCGGCTCCGCAGGCGGTAAGTAGCAGTGCGGAGGCCAGCGCAATCACGATGCGTCGATTACTCATCGAGTAAGCATCGTCGACATCCGCGGCCCCAGGGTCGGATTCGACTGAAACTACTGCTCGGGGAGCCGACTCAGCGCCCGCCCGCTCATCCGGGAGACCAGCTTCTCGGACACCGCGCCGAACGCCTGCAGCTCGTCGTCGTCGAATCCTTCGAACAACCACTCGGCGAGTCCGACGCGCGCGGTCACCACCTCATCCACGATCCGGCGTGACTTCTCCGTCAGGTTGACCAGCCGCACCCGCCGGTCGTCCGGTGGCATCGTGCGCTCCACGTGCCCGCTGGCCACGAGGCCGTCCACCAGCGCGGTCACCTGGCGCGGCGAGCAGTCGAGATAGGTGGCGAGTTCCACCTGCTTGCACTCGCCCTGCAGACCCAGGACGAACAGCAGCTCGAGCCGCGGCACCGTCAGGTCGTAGTTCGCCGCCGCGCGCGCAATCGATCCCGACATCTGCTCCGCCAACATCAGAGCGCGGTCGAGAATCTCACTCGAGGATAATGCCACGTGTATATAGTTACCACTATTCACGGTTTCATCCCCGCCGGACCCGGCGGGCGACCAGCCCCAGGAGACACCATGGACGTCACCATCCCGGCAGGCTTCGACTTCACCGACCCCGACCTGTTCTCCAAGCGGCTCCCCCACGACGAGTGGCGCCAGCTCCGGCAGTCCGAACCGATCCACCGCGTCGACAAGCGCGCGGGCTCCGACGGGTTCGACGACGACCACTACTGGCTGGTCACCAAGCATGCCGACGTCAAGGAGATCTCGCGCCTGACCGGGGAGGTGTTCTCCGCCGGCGAGAACACGATGATCCCGCGGTTCGCCGAGGGAACCGACCGATCGATCATCGAGGCCCAGCGGTCGATGCTCGTCAACGAGGACGGCGAGATCCACAAGAAGCACCGGCGGATCATCTCCCGCGGGTTCACCCCCCGGGGCGTGGCCGGCATGCGCGACGAGCTCGCCGACCGGGCACGCAAGATCGTCACCGCCGCCGCCGAGTCGAACGCCGACGACTTCGTCACCGCCATCGCCTCCGAGCTGCCCCTCCAGGCGATCGCCGACCTGCTGGGTGTGCCGCAGGAGGACCGCCACAAGATCTTCGAGTGGTCCAACATCATGACCAGCTACGACGCCGGCGGCGACCCCGACGCTCCCGCCATCGCGTCCATGGAGCTCATCGGGTACGCGAACGCCATGGCCGAGGACCGCGCCGCCAACCCGCGCGACGACATCGTGACCAAGCTCGTCCAGGCCGACGTCGACGGCGAACATCTCTCCGCCGAGGAGTTCGGGTGGTTCGTCACCCTCCTGGCCGTGGCCGGCAACGAGACCACCCGCAACGCCACCACCCACGGCATGGTCGCCATGCTCGAGCACCCCGAGCAGTGGGAACTGTTCAAGCGCGAGCGGCCCGAGACCGCCTACGACGAGATCCTGCGGTGGGCCTCGCCGATCACCCAGTTCCAGCGCACCGCCATGGAGGACACCGAGATCGGAGGCGTGTCGATCGCGAAGGGCGACCGCGTCCTGATCTGCTACGGCTCCGCGAACTTCGACGAGGAGGTCTTCGACGACCCCTTCAGCTTCAACATCCTGCGTGATCCGAACCCGCACGTCACCTTCGGTGGCCAGGGCCCGCACTACTGCCTCGGCGCCAACCTCGCGAAGATGCAGCTCGAGCTGATCTTCAACGCCGTCGCCGACTACTTCCCGGACCTGACCGCGCTCGGCGACCCCACGCGGCTCCGGTCGGGGTGGCTCAACGGCCTGACCGAGTGGAAGGTCGACCTGGGTAAGTGCCCGGTGGTCCACTGAGCGGCAGGCGGGGCCGGCAGGCTCACACCAGCAGGGTCTGCAGCAGCATGTAGGTCGCGGTCCCCAGCACGATGCTCGCCGCGGCCCGTCGAAACGCCAGGTGCACAGCCAGAGTGAGCCCCAACGCGACGGCCGCCGGCACCCACGAGCCGAGCTCGGTGGTCGTGTCCCGCAGGGTGTAGACCACCAGCACGACCATCACGCCGGCGGGCATCGTGCGGCCCAGATAGCGGACGACGCCGGAATCGCGCAGCCGGGTCAGCGCCAGGAACGGTGCGGCCCGCAGCGCGAGCGTCACGAGGAACATCACGCCCAGCCCGGCGAGCAGGTAGGCGGTCCCGGGCACCGCGGCGGTCACGCGGCATCCCGTCCGGTGCGCGCGGCCCAGACGTAGCGCAGCAACAGCACTACGACGAACGCGCACAGGCCCACGATGAGCATCTGACCGGGCGCGACCACCGCCGCGACCAGGCCGCAGACCAGGCCGATCACCGGCGCCGGCAGGTCTCCCGAGGACCGCCACGCGTCCACCGCAAGCACGGCGAACAGGGCGGTCAGCGCGAACTGCAGCCCGTCCAGTCCTTCCGGCAACGCGGATCCCACGAGCGCACCGACGATGCCCGGCACCACCCACAGCGACTGGCAGGTGATCGCGATGGTCAGCGTCCGGGCGCCGGTCATCTCCACGCGCCGCTTGGTGGCGGTGATCGCGTACACCTCGTCGGTGAGGGCGTAGACGGCATAGAGTCGGCCGAGCCGAGAGCGGATGGATTCGATCGGGAAGCTCAGCCCGTAGAAGACGTGCCGGAAGTTCACCAGGAATGCCGCGGCGGCCAGCGAGTACAGGGGAGTGACCGCGGTGAGCAGGCCGATCGCGAGGAACTCCATGGAGCCGGCGTAGATGACGATCGAGAACACCGGCGCCCACCACCAGTCGAACCCGGCCTGCGTCATCAGCACCCCGAACGCCAGACCGAGCGGGACGAGTCCCAGCCCGACGGTCGAGCAGTCGGCAAGACCCTTGCGGATCTCTGCGCTGGTGGAGGGGGCGTGCGGCACGCCGGGCAGTCTAGCCAGCCACGATTTGGCATCACCCCCGTCGGAGCCCTTCCGCGCTCGCGCCGGTCGGCGCAGACTCGGGGCATGAGCGCACACCAGCCCGGGACCCAGCCCGCTCCCACCGTGTGGCACTGCTTCCGGTGCTCGGACGCCCGCGCCGTCATCGACTGGTTGGTCGAGGCACTGGGTTTCGTCGAGACCGTCTCCCATGCCGAGGACGGCCGCATCGTGCACGCCGAACTGCTGTGGCCCGAGGGTGGCGGCATCATGCTCGGTGACCAACGGCCGGGGCCGGATGATCCCCATGCGATGCCGCCGGGAACCGGGTTGGCCTACGTGGTCACCGCCGACGCGGATGTCGTCTACGAGCGCGCCCGGGCGGCGGGCGCCGAGATCGTCATGGAGCTCCACGACACCGACTACGGGGATCACACCTTCTCCGCCCGCGACCCGGAGGGCAACGTGTGGTCGGTGGGGCAGTACCGAGGCGAACCCCTGCCGGCCGGGACGTCCTGACTCAGCGGCCGTCGGGCCAGGCCCGGCCCGCGGACAGCCCCTCGTCAGACCCGCACGACGTCTGCGCGCGGCACCAGCGGGATCGCCACCGCGGCGACCACCGCCGCGCCCGCGAACACCGGCCAGTAGCCGACCGCCTCGATCACGGCAGCGACCAGGGGAGTGGACGCCGCGATCGCCACGAACTGCGCGGTGTTCTGCACGCCCAGCGCGCGCCCGCTCCACCGCGGGCCGGCGTATTCGGCGACGGCGGTGAACGCCAGGCCGTTGTCGGACACCGAGAGCACGGTCGCGACCACGCCGAGCGTCACGGCCACCACCCCGGGGGCTCCCAGCGCCTCGGCCACAGCGAGGGCTGCCAGGCCGCCGGTGACCGAGATCGCCACAGCGCGAAGGGGTCTCATCCGCGACCCGACGCGGTCCGACACCGCGCCGGCCACGATCCTGGCGACCGCCCCGAGCACCTGACTCGCCGTCACCACGATTCCCGCGGAGACCGCCGACCAGCCGTGCCCCAGCACGAGCCACGCCAGCAGGAACGCCTGCAGCATGCCCTGCGGCAGGACGAGGAGCACCGACGCGCCGTGCACCCGGGCCAGGTAGTCCGAGCCGCGGTACGGCGACCCGTCCGCCGGGGGACGGGTCGCTGACGCCGTGCCGGTCACCGCGGGAACCGCGGCGCTCGGCGCCGACGGGGGAGCAGCCAGGTGGCCAGGCGGGTCGGTGACGACGACGAGGGCCGCGACCGCCGAGACCACGGCCATGACCAGGGGTACCGCGAAGGCCGCGGCCAATCCGTACGACTGCGCGAGGAGCGGCAAGGTCATGGCCGCGACGGCGGATCCGGCAGGCTGCGACATCTGCCGGACTCCCATGGCGAGCCCGCGGCGGTGGGCCGGGAACCAGTTGACGACCAGCCGCCCGCTCGCGGAGTTCCCCGAGGCGGTGAAGGCGCCGGTGACCAGCAACAGGATCGCCAGCAACGTGAACGAGTCGACGAACAGTGCGGCTGCCAGGGCGAGCGCGGCACCGACCGAGCCGGAGACCAGGACCAGCTTCTCGCTCGTCCGGTCGACGAGCCAGCCCCAGGCGATCAGCGCCGTGGCCATGCCCACCAGCGGCATCGCGACCAGCACCCCGGCCCGCGAGAGCGACAGCCCCTCGACGGTCGTGAGGTGGGGGAGCAGGAAGCCCACGCCGACGACGAACGCCGAGCCCGACGCGGCGACGAACGTGGCGACCGCCAGCACCAGCCAGTGCCGCGGGGTCACCGCGGTCGACTCATGCTTCACCGTCTCCACCTGCACGAGCCTAGACTCGATCCCACAAACTAGAAACTGTCTCCCATATAATGAGACTCATCCGGGGCGCCGGCCGTCAGTTGACGTCCCCGTCCTGCAGGAAGGTGGCGTACAGCGGCAGCGGCATCTCCTGACGCCGCAGTACCGCACCCCACACGTCGACGCGGGCGGGGGCGAGCAGGTCGCTGGGCAGGCTGGGGGCGACGTACCAGTCGCCGCGGTCGAGTTCGTCCTGCAGCTGCCCGGGGGCCCAGCCGGTGTATCCGACGAACACCCGCATCCCTTCGACGTGGTCGCGCAGCAGGTCGGGGTCGCTGTCCAGGTCCACCACGTGCACCCGGCCCTCGATCTGCTGGAGCCCGACGAACCGGTCACCGTCCACGCCGGAGCCGAGCACCACCAGTGCGATCCCGGTGTCGGGTTTGACGGGACCGCCGATGTGGAAGACGGACGGGGGAGCGCAGATCTCGGCCCAGGCGGGCAGGATCGACTCCACCTCGGTCTCGCTCGGGCGGGTGATGACGACGCCCAGGGAGCCCGAGTGGTCGTGCTCGATCATGTAGATGATCGCGCGCTGGAAGTTGGGATCGGGCATGTCGGGCGCCGCGATGAGCAGCGACCCGGCGACGGGATCACGCTTGTCCATCGCGGAGTAGAGGCGGTCGCCGAACAGGCCGCCGCCGCCCAGATCGTCCGGTCCCGTGTCCATGTCCCCATGATGCCCCCGTGGCCGACGACCCACACGCGCGTCCCCTCGATCGGGTCCCGCCGCGGTGGTCGCCGCTCGTGCGGCGAGCGCTACGGTGATTCGCGTGACCTCACTGTCCGCCGATCCGGTCGGCCCCCCGCGCGGACGACTGGCGGCCGCACTGCGGGAGTCGGACGGCCTCGGCCGGCTGTCCACGGCGCGCCTGGCCGCCCTGCTCAGTGAGGGGATCCACCAGGCCGCGCTGGGCGGGATCGTGTTGTTCAGCCCCGAGTCCGCGACGACGCCCGCCGCCATCGTCGGCGGGTTCGCCGTCATGCTGCTGCCGTACTCGGTCGTCGGACCCTTCGCCGCCGCCGCGCTCGACCGCTGGGATCGTCGGGTCGTCGTCGCGGTCGCGGCGCTGGTCAGGACGGTGGCCATCATCGTGACCATCGCGCTGGTCGCCGCCGGCGCCGTGCACACGGGGGCGGGCCTGCCGATGTTGTTCGCGCTCTCGCTCGTGGCCATCGGGCTGGGCCGCCTCATCAACACCGGCATGACCGCGGCCATGCCCAAGGTGGTGCCCGACCGGATCCTCGCCGGCGCCAACTCGGTTCTGGTCACCGTGGGGTCGATCATCACGGCCGTCGGCGCGGTCGCGGCGTTCGCCGTCCTGGCCGTCCTCGGCGCCGGGGACGCCGCGGTGTCGTGGACCCTCGTGCCGTCCGTGGTCGCCGCGCTGGTGGGGGTGTGGGCGATCCTGGCGCTGCCGCGCCGGCACCTGGGACCCGACGACGAGCTCAGCGCTGATCCCGGCCGGGGCGTGGCACTAGATGCGCTGTCCCTGTTCGCCGGTGGATTGGCCGAGGGCGTCCGGGCCGCCCGGTCCACGGCCCTCGTGTGGGTGTCGCTGACCGGCGTGACGCTCGGCCGGGCGGCGTTCGGGATCACCACGATGCTGGCGATCCTGCTACTGCGCGACGCCGAGTCCGGCGGCGTGGGCGGCCCTGTCGTGGCCGGGATGGGTGGATTCGGACTGATGTCGGCGGCGGTGGCCGCAGGAATGGGTCTGGCCGCCGTCGTCACCCCCTGGGCCATCGCCCGTCGGCGGCGGATCGTCATCGTGGCATCGGGCGCGGTGCTGTCGGGGGTCGCGCAGCTCGCGGTCGGCCCGACCCTCGAGCCGACGGCGCTGGTCGTGGGCGCGGTGGCGATCGGTCTGGGCGCCCAGGTGGTCAAGCTCGTCGCGGACAACGCCATGCAGACCGACGTCCCCGACGCCCGCCGCGGCGGGGTCTTCGCACTGCAGGACGCGCTGTTCAACTCGGCGTTCGTCGTGGGGATGGTCGCGGTCCTGCCGTTGGTGCCCGCCGACGGACGGTCGGTGTCGTTGATGCTGGTCCCGGCCGCGCTGTACGCCGCCGCCGCGGTGATCGCGGCGTTCGTCGCCGCGCGCAGGCGGTCAGGAGCCGAGCCCGAGCGAACCCGCGGCGATCGAACCACCACCGACCGAGCCACCACCGACTGACCCTCCACCCACAGAACCACCGCCCACAGAGCCCGCGGCGACCGAACCGCCACCCACCGAGCCTGCACCCACCGAGCCGCCACCGACCGAACCTGCGCCGACCGAACCCGCCCCGACCGAACCCGCGCCCATCGACCCGGCGGCAGCGGAACCCGCCGCAGCCGAGCCCGCCGCGGCGGAACCGACAGCTCCGGCGTCCCCACCGGCCGAGCCACCGCCAACCGAGCCACCACCAACCGAGCCGTCGCCGATCGAGCCACCGCCGAGCGCGCCGGCGTCGATGACCCCCACGTCGAGCGATCCGGCAGCCGAGCCCGCGTCGATGTGCGGGAGCTCCAGGTGAGGCGGCTCGAAGGGCAGCGCGGCGTCGAGCCGCCCGTCGCCGTTCATGTCCGCCACGGACAGCATCCCGCTGCCCGTGTCGACGGTGATGGAGCCGTCGTCCTCGACGACCGGTTCCGCGGGTTCGGGAACGGTCCCGCCCTGCACCGGCGCGGGTTCCGGGGCCGGGGTGTGCGCGACGGGCGGGGGCGGCGGCACCGGATCGGGTTCCGTGACCGGGGGAGTGGACCACCTTGCCGAGTCCGCTGCAGCGGCCGACCCGTGGTGGATCGCGCCGATGGCATCCGACAGCAGGGCGCCCCAGTCCGGCAAGCCGCCCATCGCGTCCGACCCGGCGGCCAGCCCGTCCGCCCCCGCGGCCAGCGAACCGCCCATCAGCGCGCCCGCACCCTCGGCTCCTGCCAGCACCGATCCGGCCGCCAGGGAGCCGGCCCCGACGGACCCCGTGCCGAGCGAGCCGCCCCCCACCGACCCCGCGCCGACAGACCCACCGCCCGCCGAACCGGCGGCAACTGATCCGCCACCCACCGAGCCACCGCCCACAGACCCGCCGCCCACAGACCCCGCGGCGAGCGCGCCGGCTCCTCCGGCGTAGACGTTCCACACGCCGCGTCCACCGTCATCGGCGTAGGCGGCCTGGGTGCCGGTGCCCACATCGGTCACCACGCGGTCGGCGGCGCCGTCGAGGTCCGAGTCCCACAGGGCGTCGTCGGCGTATCCGTCGCCGTCGAAGTCCAGCCACAGCGCGTCCGCGGCACCGGTTCCGAGGGTGAGGTCGGGCTCGCCCTGCCACTGCGTCGGGTCCCCGACGCCGTCTCCGAAGAAGTAGTCCATGCCCAGAATCGTGTCCCGGGAGCCCTGATCGGACCAGCCCCGATCCGCGATCTGTGGAGCGAGGAACCGCATTCCACAGATCGTCGTTCCGCCTTGACGGCGGGCGCTCAGCTGCTCGCGGTGGCCCTGACGAGCAACGCGGGTCGTTCGGGATCGCCGCCCAGGTCGCGACGCCCGAGTCGAGAGGCCCGGGCACCCACGACGACGAGGAAGACCGCCGCCCAGATCAGGTAGGCGTTGCCGACGAGGTGCTCCAGCGGGCCCCAGCCGAGTTCGCGGCCCTCGCTGTGCGGCACCCACCACTGCGGCGTGCCCAGGAAGATCACCACGCCGCCGCCGGCCAGGGCGAGCCAGCCGCGCTCGTCGTCGTCGCCGTCTCGTCCCGCGCGGTCGGCCCACACCAGGGTGAGCACGACCGCGGGCACCGCCCACACCCAGTGGTGTCCCCATGACACGGGCGAGCAGAACAGGGCCACGTGCCCCACCGCGACCGCGGCGGCCACCTCGTGGCCGGACCGCAGCAGCCGCCACGCCACCCACGCGATCCCCAGACCGATCGCCGCGGACACCACGAACCACGCGACCGACGCGGCGGTGTCCTCGAAGCCGAGTCGGTGCACGAACCCGTTCACCGACTGGTTGGACGTGAACGCCAGACCGCCGATCCGGGCCGGGTCGCGGATGGCGAACGTCCAGTAGCGGGCGGAGTCGTCCGGGGTGAGCAGGTGCCCGATCCCGGTGAACGCCAGCGCCGAGACGACCGCCGTGGCCAGCCCGCGCCAGTCGCGTCGCAGCACGAAGTACAGCAGGAACACCGCCGGGGTGAGCTTGATAGCCATCGCCAGCCCGGTGAGGGTGCCGCCCCACCAGCGGCCGCGACCGCGGATGACGTCGACCAGCACCAGCGCCATGAGAAAGACGTTGACCTGCCCGAACCCGATCGTCTCGCGCACCGGGCCGAACCACAGTGCCACCGCCACCACGGCTGCGGTGAGCCACCACAACTCGCGCTGCGGCCGTTCGCACGTGCGCGTGAGCACCAGTTGCACGACGTAGGCCAGCACCGCGATGGTCGCCAGCGTGATCAGTGCGGACGCGACCGCCAACGGCACCAGCGTGAGCAGTGAGAAGAGCTGCGCCGACAGCGGGGGATAGGTGAACGGCAGGTGGGCGCCCTGGGCGAGCTGGGGCAGCTCGCCGTAGAGGTCGCCACCGTCGCGGAACACCTGCCCGCCGACGCGGTAGACGTCGAGGTCGATGCGGTACGGCGGGATCTGTTGCAACCCCGGGATGCCCACGGTGTGCAGCAGCGTGCCGACGACGGCGAGGACGACGACGACGACCCGCGCAGCGGCCGAGCCCAGGTAGCGGTCGACCGCTCCGCCGATCATGCCGGGTCGCCGTTCTGCTCGGCGGAGCCCCCGGACCCGCCGTTCTGCTGCGGTTCGTTCTGCTGCGGTTCGTTCTGTCCCGCCCACCAGCTCAGGAGCGCGGCCTCGGCCTCAGCCCGGTCGAGCGGGCCGCGGTCGAGGCGCAACTCCTTGAGATACGCCCACGCGCGACCGACGTCGGGCCCCGGCTTGAGGTCGAGCAGCGTCATGATCTCGTTGCCGTCGAGGTCGGGGCGGACCCGGGCGAGGTCCTCTTTCTCCTCGATCTCGGCGATCCGCCGCTCCAGCGAGTCGTAGTTGGCCTGCAGCTTGGCCGCCCGCCGCTTGTTGCGGGTCGTGCAGTCCGCCCGGACCAGCCGGTGCAGGCGCGGGAGCAGGTGACCGGCGTCGGAGACGTAGCGGCGCACCGCGGAATCCGTCCACTGACCCTCGCCGTACCCGTGGAAGCGCAGGTGGAGGAACACCAGGCCGGAGACGTCCTCGATCATCTGCTTGGAGTACTTGAGCGCACGCATGCGCTTGCGCACCATCTTCGCGCCGACCACCTCGTGGTGGTGGAAGGTCACGCCGCCGCCGGGCTTGGGCGCCCGTGTGGCGGGCTTGCCCACGTCGTGCAGCAACGCCGCCCAGCGGAGCACCAGGTCGGGCCCCTCGGGTTCGAGGTCGATGGCCTGCTTGAGCACCGTGAGCGAGTGCCAGTACACGTCCTTGTGCTGCATGTGCTCGTCGCGCTCGAGCTTCATGCCGGGCACCTCGGGCAACACCCGGTCGGCCAACCCGGCCTCGCACAGCATGTTGATGCCGTCGATCGGGTAGTCGCCGAGGATGGTCTTGTCGAGTTCGGTCCGCACCCGTTCGACGGTGATGCGGTCGATCTCCCCGGTCATCTCCGCCATCGCACGGAACACCCGCGGCGCGAGGGTGAACCCCAGCTGGGAGACGAACCGGCAGGCCCTCAGCATGCGCAGCGGGTCGTCGGAGAACGACTGCTCCGGTGCGGCCGGGGTGTCCAGGACGCCGGCGAGCAGGGCGTCCATCCCGTTCAGGGGGTCGACGAACTCCTGGCGCCCGTCCGGGTGCAGACGCACCGCCATGGCGTTGACCGTGAAGTCGCGCCGGATCAGGTCACCATCGAGGGTGTCACCGAAGACGACCTCGGGGTTCCGGGTCACCCCGTCATAGGAGTCGGCCCGGAACGTGGTGATCTCGATCTGCTGCTCGATCCCGCCACCGTCCCTCTTGACGGCCGAGAGCGTGCCGAACTCGATCCCGGTGTCCCACACCGCGTCCGCGTAGTCGTCGAGGATGGCCCGCACCGTCTCGGGCCGGGCGTCCGTGGTGAAGTCCAGGTCGGTACCCAGTCGGCCGAGCACGGCGTCGCGGACACTGCCACCCACCAGGTAGAGCTCGTGCCCGGCGTCACCGAACGCCGTCGCGAGTGGGGCCAGCACGTCGGCCAGGTCGTTCATCGTGGTCTGGGCGCCCGCGAGCAACCGGACCCGGCGCGCCTCGACCTCCGCCGGGTCGGGCCGGGAACCCGGTCCGTCCTGCAACGCCGAGAACACCGCGGCGTCGTGTCGATCGGAGGCGGATCGATCGGCGGCGGCGCTGCTGTCGGCGGCACTGCGGTCGGGGGTCGGTCTGCGGGCTGTCACGGGCCCGACTTTACCGAGTGGACCCGACTATCCCTGACCCGCGCGCTCGGGGCCGGGCGGGATCAGCCCCGGGTACGCCGCCACGCCGACCTCCGCTGCCGGAATGTACGTCGATCGCCGGGTCGTGCTGCGGGAATGGACCATTCGGGGCGCGCAAGTCGACCAGGCAGCGCATCCGAGCCGGATCCGGGCCGGATGCCCTGCCGGAATGCCCGGCGGGACTCACTCGCCGGGCGCGACCGCCTTCGACCACAGTGGATCCACGGCCTCGACCTCGGGCGGGCCGCTCAGCAGCGGGCTCGACTCCTCCAGGTATCGCAGGTAGGCGGGGTTGCCGAGGAACTCCTGGGCGGCCGCGGCGTCCCGGTAGTGCTGGAACACCACCATCACGTCCGGGTCCACGTGGGATGCGCACAGTACATAGGCCCGGTGCCCGTCGTTGGCCTGCACGGCCTCGGGCATGTGCCGGCGCCACACCTCGATCAACTGGTCGCGACGGCCCGGCTTGGCCCGGTGTCGGAGGACCAGGGCGTGGGCGGACGGGCCAGAGCTCATACTGCGGACTCTAGCCGCGCCCGCCGCCGCGGGACCGTCCCCGGCCGGCACCGCCCCGAGGCCCTAACCGCTGGAACGGCAAGGTACGCGAGTGACGGGAGTGCCTCGTCGTCGTCGTCGTGGCTTCCCACGCCTGCCGCCCACGCGCCCGGGCGCCGGCACCGGCAACGGCGCCCACACCTTCGCCCTGTTCACCCGTGAGTTGCGGGACTCCTGGCGGGTCGTCGGACCGGCGCTCGGCGCCTGACCCGCACGCGACCGGGCCGCGGCGCGCCGTGGATTCCGGTCCGCTCACCCCCGGCCGGTAGCATCGATGGGTGTCCGAAGCCGATCGTCCCGCCGAACCGCGCGCCAACGCGCCGCGGCGTCGTCGTGCACGTCGGCCCGCCGGGCCCGGCGCGGTGGGACGCGACGCCGCTGGTCAGAAGCGGGACGGCGCTGCCGCGAAGGGGTCCGACGGCCAGCGCGGCGCGCCAAGCGACAAGCAGAAATCGACGCCCCGGGACGCCGGGGGCGGCGGCGGCCAGAAGCCCGGTCAGAAGTCCGGCCAGGGGGGCCAGTCCGGGCCCACCGGTCCGTCCGGAGACGGTCAGTCCCGGCAGGGACGGCGTCGCCGTCGCGGCGGACGCGGTCGGCGCGGCGGTCGGGGACAGGGCCGCGCACCCGAGAACCAGAACCAGCCGTCGAGCCCCGACTCCACCCACACGGTGAAGACCGGCGACGGCACCGCCGGCGCCACCTCCCGCCAGGCCCCCCGTCACCCGCGTCAACCCGGCCGGTCCAAGTCGGGTGGTGGCCAGACGAGCTCCACCAACACCACCCGCACGTCCGCGCCCGCGAAGGCCGGCGGCGGCACCGGGTCCAAGACCGGCTCCAAGGCCGGTGGCAAGGGCGGGTCCAAGGCCACGGCCAAGACCACCAAGCCCGGCACCCACCAGGGCGGCAAGGCCGGCGCCAAGAACGCCCGCGGCGGTCGCGGGGGAGCGCGGCATCCCCGCGGCGGCCAACGCCTCAAGACGGTTCTGGAGACCTCGGCCGGCGGCCTGGTGGTCCGGAACCTCGCGCAGGCGGCCGACGGGCCCGAGCCCGACCTGTCCCGGTTGGAGGTCGCACTCATCGGTCGGCTGGACCGACGAGGCCGCATGCTGTGGTCCATGCCGAAGGGGCACATCGAGCCGGGGGAGACCGTCGCGGAGACCGCCCGGCGCGAGGTGCTCGAGGAGACCGGCGTCGACGGCACCGTCCTGGCTCCGCTCGGCACCATCGACTACTGGTTCGTCGCCGAGGGCCGGCGCATCCACAAGACCGTCCACCACCACCTCGTCCGTTACGACCACGGCGAGTTGTGCGACGAGGACCCCGAGATCACCGAGGTCGCCTGGTTCGCGTTCGACGACCTGCCCCGGCGCCTCGCGTACCCGGACGAGCGGCGCCTGGTCGAGTCCGCCCGCACCCTCCTCCCGGACTTCGCGCGCGCCGAACTTGCGGGCGACAATCCCCCTCCCGCCGACGCACAGCTGGTGGACCCGTCCCGCCGGGCGGACGGCCCCGAGCCGGTCCGCCGCACCGGGGCGCACGGCGTGACCCCCCGCGACCACTCGCCGGAGGAGTCCGGGCCGTGACCGGGCGGCCGGTTGGGCGCGCAGTCCGGGCGGTCGTCCCGACAGCACTGTGTGCCGCGCTGGCGCTCGGCCCGCTGTGGGGTGTCCAGCCGGCCGGGGCCATCACCCCCGCGGAGGCCGCGGCCGCCGGGTACATCCCGAACCCGGCGCCGGCACTGGCCCGGATCACCATCGACGAGATCTCCCCGACCGTCCTCGACGGGGCGGGTGCCCCGGGCGGGGCGGGTGGCGGGGGCCGGGTCGCGGTCGGCACCGAGTCCGGGGTCCCGGTGATCACGGTGTCCGGCACCATCACCAACGTCGGCGACATCCCGCTCAAGTCGGTCGACGTCCGGCTCCAGCGCGGGCCCCGCGCCGCCGACGCGGAGGCGGTGCGTGAACCGCTGGTGTGGTCGGAGCCGTCGTTCGCGGTCCGCGGCGAGTTCCTGCGGGTGGCCGAGACCGTGGCGCCGGGGCAGTCCGTGCCGTACCGCGTGTCCATGCCGGCCCGGGAGATCCCCGGCGACCCGGCCCCCGACCTGCAGCTGACCGAACCCGGCATCTATCCGCTCCTCGTCAACGTCAACGGCACCCCGGAGGGCGGGTCGCCCGCGCGACTCGACGACGCCCGCACCCAGTTGCCCGTGCTCGAGGCACCGCAGCCGGCGGCCCTACCGGGGGTCGACGACGACGAGGTGGTCGCACCCGGGCCGACGGACGGGCCGGGCCCGGCGCCGGTCCCGCTGACCATGCTGTGGCCGCTGGCCACGGCACCCACGCGGATCGCGACGGTGCCCGGAGCGGAAGGCCCGGACCCGGTGGTCGCGTTGACCAACGACTCGCTCCTGCGCGAGCTGTCCGAGGGCGGTCGGCTCACCGGGCTGGTCCGGGCGGCCGACGACGCGTTCGACGGGCCCGGCGGGCAGGACCTGCGCCGAGCGGTGTGCCTGGGCGTGGACCCGGAGCTGCTGGGGACCGTGTCCGAGATCGCCGACGGCCGCGCCGTGCTCATCGGGAACGGCACCGGCGGCGACGACGGGGGTTCCTCCGGGCGGAACCGCGGCGGCCGGGAGGACCCGGAGCGGTCCGCCCCCGCCGATCCCGGGGCGGTGGAAGCCGACGCCGAACGCTGGCTGGACGAACTGCGGGCGCTGGCCGAGGGCACCTGCGTGGTGACGCTGCCGGCCGCCCAGGCCGGCCTCGAGGCGGTCGGCGCGGTGGGCTCCACCGAGCTCACCCGGGCCGCGCTGGACAGCGACGATTCCGTGGAGCGGATCCTCGGGGTGTCCCCGATCCCCGACGTGTTGGTACCCGCATCCGGGACCCTGCTGCCCGGCACCGCCGAGGCCCTGGGAGTGCCGGATGCCACCGCCGTGGTGGCCGCCCCCTCCACGCGGACGGACACCGGTCTCGTCCCGCCCCCCGGGATGGTGGGGCTGGCCGGGACCGACGACGGACGCGCACTGACGTATTCGGCGCCGATCGGGGCGGCCCTCGCCGCGACCGGGTCCGCGCCGGAGAACCCCCGCTATTCCGACCCCGACACCCGGTACTGGCTGACCGCCGACTCCGCGGCGGCCCGCCTCCAGGACGCGAGGGCCGCGCTCCTCGCGCCGGTCGTGGACGCCATCGACGCCGGCCCCGCCCCCATCGCCCCGCTCGAGGCCGCCGGCGCGGCCGGCCCCGGGTCTTCCGCGGGCACCGGTCCTGCTGCCGACACCGGCCCCTCCGGCCCGGCCGACGATCAGGGGGTCCTGGCCGTGCCGCCGCAGGTGTGGAGCGTCGACGGCGAGGCCGCCGGCTCGCTGCTGGAGACCCTCGGCGCCCAACTCGCCGCGGGGCGGATGCGCGCGGTGCCGCTCACCGAGCGCCTGGCCGGCCCGGTCACCGTCCCGGACGGCTCCCTGGCGGACGACCCCACGGGCGCCGTCGACCCGGGGGCCGTGGACCTGGCCGAGGTGGGCCGGCGCGTGTCCGACGCCCTGCGGGGGATCGGCACGCTGCGGTCACTGGTCGACGCCGCCGATCCCACGTCGGCGGACGCCGAGGGCCACCTCGACCCGATGACGACCGAAGCCCTCCGGGCCCTGTCGGAGACCGGCCGGCGGGCGGGGGGAGACGGCACGTCACCCGGGTCCGGTACCGGGGCGGACGCCCGCGCCGGGACTGCCGAGCGTCTCGACCGCCTCGAGCAGACGGTCTCCCGCTCGCTCGGCAGGGTGGACCTGCTGCCGCCCGGCAGCGTGTTCACCATGGCCAGCCCCAACAGCCCACTGCTGCTGGTGACCCGGAACGCGTTGCCCTTCCCGGTGCGCGTCGGCGTCACCGTCACCGCGCCGGACGACATCACGGTGGAGCCGGTGGGGGTCGTCCAGATCCCGGCCTCGGGGTCGCGGACCCTGCAGGTGCCCACCCAGTCCGACGCCGAGGGCGGCGTACGCCACACCGTGGCGTTCGTCCTCGAGGGTCCCGACGGGCGCCCGCTGTCGGAGCCGGTGGAGCTGTCCGTCCAGACCGGTGGCTACCCGGTCGCCCAGGCGTTCGCGTTGGCCGCGGCCGCCCTCGCCCTCGTCCTCGGGGGCCGGCGGTACCTGCGCTACCGTCGGGGCATCCTCGACCCCGCGGACGAAGGGCACCGACCGTGAACGACGAGCAGGGGTCCCCCGGACCCGAACTGCGCAGACCGGATCCCGGCCTCCGCGGCCGACGCCGTGAGGCGGGCAGTTGCGTGCTGCCGGGCCCGGCCTCCCCGCCGCCGGTCGCCGACTCGTTCATCCCGGACGCCGCGCCCGCGCCGTCGATCGAGCGGCCGATCGCGCGGCCGATCGCCCCGACCCCGGAGCGGTCCGCAGCGGCCCCGGCGACGCCCGGCGGGGGGACCGGGGCACGGAACCGCGACTCCTCCGACGCGTCGGTGATGCGCTCGACGGGATCGATGGCCGTGGCCAACCTCGCGAGCCGCATCACCGGGTTCGTCCGGATGATCCTCATCCTCACCGTGCTCGGCCCCGCCGTGGCGTCCGCCTTCAACACCGCCAACACGCTGCCCAACATGATCACCGAGCTCGTCCTGGGTTCGGTGCTCACCGCGATGTTCATGCCGCTGCTGGCCAAGGCCGCGCAGGAGGACGAGGACGGGGGCGTGTCCTTCATCCGACGCCTGCTCACCGTGACCTCAGTCCTGGCACTGGGGGCGACCGTCGTGGCGGTGGCGTGCGCGCCGCTGCTCACCGAGCTCAACCTGGGCGACGGCGAGGTCAACACGAACCTGGCCACCGCTTTCGCGTTCCTGCTGCTGCCGCAGATCTTCTTCTACGGCGTGTTCTCGGTGATGCTCGCGATCCTCAACTACAACGGTGTCTTCCGTCCCGGGGCGTGGGCGCCGGTGTGGAACAACCTGGTGGCCATAGCGACACTGGTGCTGTTCGCGGTGGTCGGCAGCGGGATCGACCCGGCCGCGCCGGTCAACCTGCTCAGCGCGCCCATCCTGCTGCTGGGCCTGGGCACCACCCTGGGCGTGGTGCTGCAGGCGGCGGTGCTGGTGCCGGCCCTGCGCCGCGCGGGCGTGGACCTGCGCCCCCAGTGGGGTCTGGACCCCCGCATCAAGCGGTTCGGCGGGCACGCCCTGGCCGGTGTGACCTACGTACTCATCTCGCAGGTCGGTCTGGTCATGACCAACCGCATCGGTTCGGCGGCGGACGAGGCCGCCATCGCGATCTACCAGACCTACTGGCTCCTGCTGCAGGTCCCGTACGGGATCATCGGCGTCACCCTGCTCACCGCCATCAACCCCCGCCTGGCGGACAACGGGGTCGCCGGCCGCAACGACGCGGTGGTGCGGGACATCTCGCTGGGGACGCGGCTGTCGCTGTTCGGGCTGCTGCCGATCATCGCGTTCATGACCGCGTTCGGCCCGACGATAGCCACCGGCCTGTTCCGCTACGGGAACTTCGACGCCGAGAGCGCCCAGGTGCTCGGCCTGACCCTGACCTTCGGCGCGTTCACGCTGGTGCCCTACGCCGTGGTCCTGCTGCAGCAGCGGGTGTTCTACGCCCGCGAGGACTACTGGACGCCGACGGCGATGATCCTCGCGATCACCGTGGTCCGCGTGGTCCTGTCGCTCCTCGTCCCCGTGGTCGCCGACCAGCGGTCCCACGTGGTGATCGGCCTGGCCCTGGCCAACGGCATCGGCTGGGTCGTCGGCGCCGTCGCCGGGTTCATCCTGCTGCGGTCGAAACTGGGGTCCCTGCGTGGTCGCGAGACCCTCCGGTCGGCCTTCTGGACCCTCGGCGCGTCGATCGCCGGCGCCCTGGTCGCGCTCGCCGTGGACACGATCCTGCCGATGGACGCCCTCACCGACGCGGTCGGCAGCATCGGGTTCGTCCTGCGTGCCGGTGTCGCCGCCGTCATCACCCTCGCGGTGACCGGTCTGATCCTGTCGCGGTCCCGGTTGCCGGAACTCGACTCGATCACCCCCGTTCTCCGCGGACTCGTGGGGCGTCTGAGGAGCTAGTCGAATCCACGCGGGGCCGGTACGTACACTCAGGGATCACGAGCGGCGCCTCCTGACGGGCTGCCGCACCAGGCGAGGAGGGTCAACGGGTGGGTGAACAGACTGGAGCCCCGGCACCGGACACCGCCTCGTCGCCACCGCGTCTGACCGTCGGAGGCCTGGTCTCCGGCGGCAGGTACGAACTCCTCGAACCGTGCGGTGGTGTCGCCGGCCAGTCCTTCTGGAAGGCCCGCGACCGGCGCCTGGGGAGGTTCGTCGCCCTGACCTTCGTCGACCCTCTCCCCGGCGAGCAGCCCCCGGGTTCGGCGACGGGGGTGCTCGACCGTACCGTCGCGCTCACCACGGTCTACGCGGACGGGTTGGCGCGCGTGCTCGACGTCATCCGCGGCCGCGCGGGCGGCATCGTGGTCTCGGAGTGGATCCCCGGACGCAGTCTCGCCGCGGCCGTGGCCGAGCCGGACCCCGACTCCGCCGTGGGCGCGGTGTGGGGTCTGGCGGACGCCGCGACCCGTGCCGAGGAAGTGGGCCTGACCCTGGGCCTCGACTCACCCGACCGGATCCGACTCACCGAGGACGGGCGCGCCGTCCTGGCCTTCCCCGGGGTCCGCGACGGGGCCGACGCCCGGTCCGACGTGCGGGGCCTGGGCGCTACCCTCTATGCGCTGCTCACCGGAGCGTGGCCGCTCCCGCTGCCCGAGGGTTCCGATCTGTACGAACCGACCGACGGTCGGCCCGGTCCCGCCCGGAGGGACGACGACGACGAGGTCCTCGACCCCACGGTGGCCGGTACCGGGGTGGCGCCGGAATCCGCGGTGCTGGCCATGCGGTCTCTCGACGGGTCGTCGGTCAGCTCGGCGGCCACCGTGAGGGCGATGGTGACCGATCGCGTCGGCGGGCCGCGGCGCGCCGCCCCCGGGGCCTCCTCCCGGGTCGCCCACCCGGCGACCGCCACCGCGACGGAGTGGGCACCGGGGGAGTGGTCGTCGGCGGAGGGATCGCCGGCGGAGTGGTCCTCGGCTGAGGCGGGTCCCGAACCCGCGCCGTACAGCGAGCCGGACCCGGAGGTCCAGAAGCGCCGCTGGCAGATCATGGCCGGGACCGGCGCGGCCGCGGTCGTGGTGATCGCCCTCTTGTTCATGTGGATGCTCGGGGGGTTCGGCGGCACCCGCAACGACACCCCGCTCTCACAGCAGCTCGACGCGATCGAACGGGCCGCCCAGGCCAGTCGCGCCTCCCAGACCGCCGAGCCCGCGGCCGATGACCCCGCCGCAGGCGACACCGGGGACGAGGCGGAGGAGGCCACCCCGACCACCCCGGTCTCCGTGTCGACCGTCACCACCTGGCAGCCCTCGTCCTCGAACGGCGTCGCGGAGAACTCGGCGGATGCCCCCAACGTGGTCGACGGTGACCGGTCCACCTCGTGGTCCAGTGATGCCTACCGGTCCCAGATCGGCGACGGCCCGTCGGCTTACAAGCCGGGTATCGGGTTGATGCTCGCACTGGACGGTGAGCAGGAGGTCCGCCGGGTGGTGCTCCGCTCGGGGGACGACGGCGTGCGCTTCGAGGTGCGGTCCGCGCCCGGTGCCTCTCCGGCGTCACTCGACGAGACCACCCGTCTCGGAGCGGGCACCGTCCGCGACGGGTCGGCCACCGTGACGATCGATGACCCGCGGGAGTCCGGGTACGTCCTGGTGTGGATCACCCGCCTGGGTACCTCCGGTGCCCAGTCCTACGAGGCCTCGATCAGCGAGGTCGAACTGACCCGCTGACCGGCCGGGAGACGTCCCCACGGGGGGCCCGGCCGGGTTACGGTGACGGCCGTGAACACCGGTACCGCCGTCCCGACAGCGGCGGGTTGCCCTGCCCCGCCCGCAGGTGCGGAAACCCCGCTCGGCGCCCAGTCCGCTCCCAGGGCCCAGTCCGTACTGACAGCCGAGTCGCCGCTGTCCGACGCCGAACTGTTGGACGCGCACGTCGCCGGCGACCCCGACGCCTTCTCCGCCCTCGTCCGGCGGCACTACGACTACCTCTGGCGGTTGGCCATCCGCACGTCGTTCAACCGCGACGACGCCGCCGAGGCCCTGCAGGAGGCTCTCGTCTCGGCGTACCGGAAGGCGGATACCTTCCGCCACGCCTGCCCGGTCCAGGGGTGGCTCTACCGCATCGTGGTCAACGCCTGCCTGGACAAGATGCGGGCGCAGCGCCTGCGCACCCACACCCAGCTCACTCCGTCGCTGCACGAACAGGTCACGCTGCGGGACCACTTCCACCAGGACCCGGCGTACGCGATCATCGTGGCCGAGGCGTTGGCGGAACTGCCCGACGATCAGCGGGACGCCGTCGTCGTCGTCGACATGCTGCGGTGCACCGTCGCCGAGGCGAGCCACCTGCTCAACATCCCCCCGGGCACCGTGAAGAGCCGGTGCTCCCGCGGCCGCGCGAAGCTCGCGGCCCTGCTCGAGGGGGTCACCCTCACCGTGTGAGCGTGTTCCTCCCGTCACCCGGTGGGCGGTCGCGGGAACAAGGCAGCCCCCCGGGGTGTTGTGGCCTCTAGAAGACCCGGCACCTGATGCCGGTTCCGACTCACGAGCCACCAACCGCCCGAGGAGCCCCGAGAACCCATGAGCGACACCGTCCACGACGTCATCATCGTCGGATCCGGCCCGGCCGGGTACACCGCCGCCATCTACTCCGCGCGGGCCGAGCTCAAGCCCGTCGTCTTCGAGGGGTCCCAGTTCGGTGGCGCGCTCATGACCACGACCGAGGTCGAGAACTTCCCCGGCTTCGCCGAGGGCATGATGGGCCCCGATCTCATGATGCAGATGCGTGAGCAGGCCGAGCGGTTCGGCGCCGACCTCCGGATGGAGGACGTGACGTCCATGGACCTCGCCGGGGACATCAAGACCGTCCGGGTCGGCGAGGAGGAGCACCGCGCCCGCGCCGTGATCCTCGCGATGGGTGCCGCGGCACGCTACCTCGGGGTCCCGGGGGAGCAGGAGTTCCTCGGCCGCGGTGTGAGCTCGTGCGCCACGTGTGACGGATTCTTCTTCCGCGACAAGCCGATCGTCGTGGTCGGCGGCGGCGACTCCGCCATGGAGGAGGCCACCTTCCTCACCAAGTTCGGTTCCTCCGTGACGATCGTGCACCGCCGTGAGGAGTTCCGCGCCTCCAAGATCATGCTCGAGCGGGCACGGGAGAACGAGAAGATCTCGTTCGTCCTCAACACGGCCGTGGACGAGGTGCTGGCCGGCGCGACCGGTTCGGTCGAGAAGCTCCGCCTGCGCGACACCGTCACCGGCGAGACCAGTGAGCTCGAGACCGCCGCCATGTTCGTCGCGATCGGCCACGATCCCCGTTCCGAGCTGGCCCGCGACCAGGTCGAGGTCGACGAGGACGGCTACGTCCTCACCGGTCAGACCACCGCCACCTCCCTCCCCGGGGTGTTCGCCTGTGGCGACCTCGTCGACAAGCGCTACCGCCAGGCCATCACCGCCGCCGGTTCCGGATGCGCTGCCTCGATCGACGCCGAGCGCTGGCTCGCCGAGCAGGCCTGAACCCGCACCGGGCCCGGAACAACCGGGCCCCGTCCACCCACCCGAAAGGACCACCTCATGGCCGACACCCCCAACATCATCGACGTCACCGAGGCCGACTTCGCCGACGCCGTGCTCACCGCCAGCGGCTCCAAGCCCGTTCTCGTGGACTTCTGGGCCACATGGTGCCGCCCGTGCACCATGATGGCGCCGGTCCTCGACGAGCTGGCGGGCTCGGAGGCGGACAAGCTGACCGTGGCCAAGGTCGACGTCGAAGCCAACCAGGAACTCGCCGCCGAGTACCAGATCACCGCGATCCCCGCGATGCTGTTGTTCTCGGAGGGACAGCCGGTCAAGCGCATCACGGGCGCCAAGTCCAAGTCGGCGCTCCGAGCCGAGCTGGGCGACGTTCTCGGCGCCTGACACACACGCCGGCGGCACCGGGTCGCTACCCTGTGTTGCTACGCTGTGGCGCTCCCCCGTGGCGTTCCCCCACCGCCCGGCGCGGACGGGGCATGTCCGCGTGTGAGGCGGTAAGTTCATCCGGGTACCCAACACTAGGAGAGCGGGAGGAGACCCATGGCGTGGAGGCGTGGTGACCGTGGGCCCGAGGTGGCCGCCATCCGGGCCACCCTCGCGGGCATGGGTCTGCTGCACAACATCGAGTCGGTCGGGGTCACCGAGCCCGAGACCGGGTCAGTGCTCGCGCGTACCGACGCCGTCTTCGACGCCGACCTGGAGAAGGCCGTTCTGGCCTTCCAGCAGGCGCGTGCGCTGATCTCCGACGGAATCGTGGGTCCGGCCACCCAGGCCGCGCTTCACGACGCCAGCCACGTGCTGGGGACCCGGGACCTGAGCTATATCGTCTCCAGGCCGATGGCGGGGGACGATATCGCCCAACTGCAGCGACGACTCGGCGAGCTCGGGTTCTACGCCGGCCTGGTGGACGGGACCTTCGGCCCCCTCACGCACGCGGCCGTCACCGACTTCCAGCGCGACTGCGCGCTCCCCGCGGACGGTGTGGTCGGTGCCGAGACCCTGGACACCCTGAGCCGCTTCTCGACCCTGTTCAAGGGCGGGGACGTCGCCTCTCTCGTCGAGAAGGAGCGGGCCCGCACCTCCGGTCCCATGCTCGCCGGTAAACGGATCGTCCTCGATCCCGGCCCCAGTGGGTCCGAGAATCCGATCCGGATCGACACCCCCTACGGGACCATCACCGACGCGGAACTGCTCTGGGACATCACCCGGCGGCTCTCCGAGCGGATGAACCAGGCCGGCGTGGAGGTCTTCCTCTCCCGGCCCGAGGCGATGATCCCGACCGATCCCGAGCGCGCCGAGATAGCCAACGCGTTCAACGCCGATCTCATCATCTCGCTCCGCCTGGACCGCCACCCGAATCCGGTGGGCAACGGGGTCGCGACGTTCTACTTCGGAAACTCGCTCGGCGCGGAGTCCATGCTCGGTGAGGCCCTATCCGGCTTCATCCAGCGGGAGATCGTCAGCCGCACCACTCTTCGCGACTGCCGGACCCATGGCCGGAGCTGGCCGTTGCTGCGAATGACCCGCATGCCGTCCGTGCAGATCTACCTGGGCTACGCGTACAACCCGCAGGATCTCGAGATCCTCGGCGATCGTGCCGCCCAGGACACCATCATCGACTCGATCCTCGTGGGCGTGAAACGTCTGTACCTCCTCGACGAGGACGATCATCCCACCGGGTCGATGTCCGTCGACGCCCTCATCGACTACGAGCAGCGCCAGCGCGACTGATCGCGGCTCCGGCCACCCCGGGGGAGTCGGGGTCCGGGGTGTCGTGAGTCCCGGGGTGTCAGAGCCCCCGGGCGACGGCGCTCGCCGACGCGCCCGACAGCACCCCGAGTCGCCGGGTGGCGAATCCGTGTTCGGCGAAGAGCTGATCGAGGGCGCGCTCCACGTCCGCCTTCCACAAGTGCTCGCTCTCGATATCGAGCCGGAGGCGGGGATGGGTCTCGTGGGGTGCCACCACCGTGAAACCGTGCTCGACGAGAAAGCTCATCCCCGGCACGCACGAGTCCGCGCCGCACCCGTCACGTGACGTAACATGCCCGGGGTCCTCGGACGTGACCCCGAAGGCCTCGATGGCCTTGATTCCGCGGCTTCGGACATTGACGACGACGGCGTCGAGCAACGCGGTCAGTACCCCTGCCGGTGCGCCGTGCTCGACACTCATGCCGGCGAGCAGCACAGCGTCAGCGCCGACGGGTGAGGTCGGGAAGCACGTCGCCCGCGGCACCATCCCCGGGGGGGCGTAGAAGGCGGCAGCCGTCGATCGGTCCCCGTAGGTGGCGAGCTGGCCGCAGACACCCCATTCCAGGGATACGTGTGAGATCCACGCTTCCTTCTCGAACTCCGGATCTCCCGGGGACTGCTCACCGTCGGTTTGCCAATAGACGCAACGCCGGGCGCGAGGACCCAGCTGGTCCACCGCCGACAGGTCCAGCGGGCGGAGGGAGATCATCGCGGCGCTGCGGTCGACCCGCCCTCGAGAAGTGCGAGTACCCGGGCCAGATCATCGGTGTCGCCGACGTCGATGGTGATACGTCCCTTGCGGCGCCCCATCGTGACCGACACGGAGGTCTCGAAGCGGTCCGACAGCCGACCCGCCACCGCCTCCAGCTCCGGGTTGCGCTGGCGTCCGCGGGGCGGGGGCTTGGGCTTGTCCGTGGTGTCCCCGGGATCGCGGTTGGCGAGGGTGACGAGCTCCTCGGTCGCCCGCACCGACAGGCCCTCGGCGACGATCCGGGCGGCGAGCTCGTCCTGTGCCGGCGCCCCCGCCTCGAGGCCCAGGAGTGCGCGCGCATGTCCCGCTGACAGGACACCAGCCGCGACACGCCGCTGTACGGCGGTCGGCAGCTGGAGCAGGCGGATGCTGTTGGTGATCGCGGGGCGGGATCGGCCGATGCGGGTCGCGAGTTCTGACTGGGTCACGTCGAACTCTTCCAGCAGCTGCTGGTAGGCGGCGGCTTCTTCGAGAGGGTTGAGCTGTACCCGGTGGATATTCTCGAGCAGAGCGTCCCGCAGCAGATCCTCGTCGTCGGTCTGCCGAACGATCGCCGGAATCGTCTCGAGCTTTGCGCGCTGGCTCGCCCGCCAGCGTCGCTCACCCATGATGAGCTGATAGCGCCCATCGGACATCTCACGGACGACGATGGGCTGGAGGAGTCCGAATTCTTTGACGGAATGAGCGAGTTCGGCCAACGCCTCCTCATCGAAGTGGGTGCGGGGCTGCTTCGGGTTGGGGTCGATCTCGGCCGGGGAGATCTCGCGGTAGACGGCGCCGGGGTCCACCAAATCTGTTGTTTCACGTGAAACGGGTGAACCATCGTCGGCGTGCGAGCCGGCCTCGGCCCCGCGGGCCGTCGATGACGCGGTACCGGTGGGCTCCGTCCCCGCCGGGCCCCGATTCCCGGCAGCAGACGAGCGCGGACGTGGGGGAGTGGTGCGCGGACCGCCACCTCGCGGCCCCAGGATCAGGTCGGCGGCGTCGTTCCCGAGCCGAGGCCCTTCGTCGGGGCCGGTGGGGATGAGGGCCGCGAGACCCCGCCCGAGACCGCCCTTACGCTGCTGGCTCATCAGTTCTCCTCCGGGCGGTCGACGCCCTCAGCTTCACCCGCGGTGGGCGTGGATACGAGTTCTCCCGGACCGGCCGGCCCTCCCCGTGCGTTGATCTCGCGGGCGGCGTCCAGGTAGGCCAGCGCGCCGCGTGACCCGGCGTCGTACTGGAGGATGGTCATCCCGTACCCGGGCGCCTCGGACACCTTGACGCTTCGCGGGATCACCGTCCGCAACACTGTGTCGCCGAAGTGCTTCCGGACCTCACCGGCGACCTGCTCGGCGAGCTTGGTGCGCCCGTCGTACATCGTCAGCATGATGGTCGAGATCTCCAGATCCGTATTCAGATGCTGCTGGATGAGTTCGACGTTACGGAGAAGCTGACCCACCCCCTCGAGGGCGTAGTACTCACACTGAATCGGGATGAGGACCTCGCGAGCAGCGACCATCGCATTGACGGTGAGCAGACCGAGCGAGGGCGGACAGTCGAGAAAAACGTAGTCGATACCGAGCGACTGCAGGTCCTCCGGCAGGAGGACTTCGGCGAGACGTCGCTCCCGCTGGGGGAGCCCGACCAGCTCGATCTCCGATCCCGCGAGATCGATGGTCGCCGGTACGCAGAACAAGCGCTCGGCATGAGGACTCTTCTGCATCAACTCATCGACGGACGCCTCCCACATCAGAAGGTCATAGCTCGACGGTGTGCCCTCGCGGTGATCGACACCGAGCGCCGTACTCGCATTCCCCTGCGGATCCATATCGATCACGAGCACCCCGAGCCCACCCAGAGCGAGAGCGGCGGCGAGATTGACGGTGGAGGTGGTCTTGCCCACCCCGCCCTTCTGGTTGGCGATCGTCACGATCCGCGGCGACTCGGGACGGGGGAGTGCCGGTGCATCCCCGTGGAGGACCTCGTTCGCCTGGCGCGCGGCCGCGAAGATCGGGGTCTCGTCGTAGGACATCCGTCACCTTTCGAGTTGCATCGTGAGCGCGGCGAGCCTGCCGCCGTGTCGGTGCCATTGTTTCACGTGAAACCAACACCGGACACGTCCCGTCAGGCCTCAATAAGACCGACGCCCGCGTCCGCGGGATCGGGAGCCACGGCCCCCCATCCTAGTCGCCAGGGTGCCGATCACCAGCCTCGTCGGTTCGGCATCCGGGGCAGCGACGGTCTCGACGCGAACGTCGTCGAACCCGAGTTTGCGGAGCGCCACACGATCACGCTCGACCTCGTCGACTGCCGACTCGCCCTTGAGGGCAACCATACGGCCACCCACCTTCAGCAGCGGAGCAGACCACCCGGCGAGCTTCGCCAGCGGGGCCACTGCCCGGGAGGTCACGACGTCCGCCTCCCCCGCCTCGATGATGATGGGTTTCTCCTCGGCGCGACCCCGAATGACCCGGACATCGATGCCGAGCTCGCCGATGATCTCCTCGAGAAACGTGACCCGACGGAGAAGTGGCTCCACCAGAGTGATCGTCAGATCTGGGCGCGCGAGCGCCAGGGGGATACCAGGGAGGCCTGCGCCGCTCCCGATATCGACGACGGACTCGCCCTGCGCCAACTGCGATTCAGCAGCCGCACTGTTGAGGACGTGCCGATCCCACAGTCGAGGCCGCTCACGCGGACCCATCAGCCCACGCTCGAGCCCGGCCGTCGCGAGGAAATCAACGTACCGCGTCGCGAGACCCAGCCGATCCCCGAACACCACGGCTGCAGCGGGCGGCGCAGAGGGGAGCTCACCGGAGTCAGATGTCGAGCCCGGATCGGCCGGCGTCTCAACCGCAGCCATATCGTCCCCGTCCGTGTCACGTGACGCTTCGTGGCCCGTGTGTCCGTTCATGGTCTCGCGCTCCTTCTCGCGGCCGCAAAGCCACTGTTTCACGTGAAACACCGCCGGTGAATCACATCATTGTCATTAGATCCTCGGACACAGATCAGGGGTGCGAGCCGGACGGCTCGCACCCCTGCCCCAAGCCTCCCGTCACCCGGGCAGGACGACCACCCGGCGGTTGGGCTCGACGCCGGTCGAGTCCGACGTGACACCCTCGATCTCCGCGATCGCATCGTGGATGATCTTGCGTTCGAACGGCGTCATGGGCTCGAGCTCCTCCGACTCACCTGACTCGAGAACCCGCTGCGCTGCCACGCGTCCGGACTCGCTCAACGCCTCACGCTTCGCCTCACGCCAGCCGGCGATGTCGAGCATCAACCGGCTCCGATCGCCGAGTTCCTGTTGCACCGCGAGACGCGTCAACTCCTGAATAGCGTCCAGGACCGAGCCGTCCGAGCCGACCAAGGTATCCAAGTCGTCGCCGCCCACGATGCTCACCACAGCCCGATCGCCCTCGACGTCCAGATCGATGTCCCCGTCGAAATCGAGGATGTCGAGGAACTGCTCGAGATAGTCGCCAGCGACCTCGCCCTCCTCGACCAATCGTTCCTCGGACACCTCGATGTTCCTCTTGGACATGGACCTGCCTCCGTCGTGACCGCCGATCGCCGAACCCCGGGGGTGCGACGACTATCTACCCCAAGTATGGGACAAGGTCCCCGACGCCGGAGCATCGGGGACCTTGTCCACTCACCTTTTTCTAGCGGGTCAACGCTTCTTTTTCTTCTTCTTGTTCTTGGGACGCGAACCCGATCCCTTCTGGGCCGGCCTACTGCGCTGCCCGCCGGGAGCCTGAGGCCGTTGACCCGGGCGTGGAGCGGATGCCGGAGCGACCGCAGGCCCCGGGTCGGAGTCGATCACCTCGTCGTCGTCCACCGTCGCGGTACCCACCTCCCCGGCCGGATCCGACACCACCCCGGTTCCCGTCGCGGCGGCGGCGCGATTCTTCTTGGGCTTGGTGGGCTTCACACCCACCCGCGGAGCGAGCGCCTTCTGCTCCTCGCGCCGCAGGAGGGCCGCGGCGTCGTCCTCCTTGGCCATCTTCTCGTACAGGAAGTACTGCTGGCCGAGGGTCCAGAGGTTATTCGTGACCATGTACACGAGGATCGCCATCGGCCAGAACGCACCGGTCACCAGGATGCCGATGGGGAAGGCCCACAGCATGAGCTGGTTCATGATCTTGGCCTGCGGGTTGGCCGCGGCCTCAGGGGACTGGCGGGACAGGGAGATCCGCGCGTTGAAATGGGTCGTGACCGCCGAAACGATCATCAGCGGAAGTGCGACCAGAATGATGTTCCACCGGGCGAAGTCGAGCATCGCGCCCGGCTCCACGAAGGCCTGGAACTGTTCGACCGGCTGGGAGATGAAGGACGAGAGCGGAGCACCGAACAGGCGGGCGTCGAGGAAGCTCTGCACCTCGTCCGCGTTGAACACGTAGTTGCCCGTGTTGCGCGTCTCCTCGGCGCTCATCCCGAGCGCGCCGAACTGCGAGCCCATCCGGTTGAACGACCTCAGCACGTGGAACAAACCCAGGAATACGGGGATCTGGATCAGCATCGGCAGGCAACCCAGGAGGGGGTTGAACCCCTCCTGCTTCTGCAACTTCCGGGTCTCGACCGCCAATTTTTCGCGGTCGTTCTTGTACCGCTTCTGCAGCTCCTTCATCTTGGGCTGCATCTCCTGCATCTTGCGGGAGAAGCGAATCTGTTTTGCCGCCGGCCAGAACAGCATCGCGCGGAGGGTGAAGACGAGGAAGATCACCGACAGGGCCCAGATGACCCCGTTGGAATCCGGCGCCTCGACCCAGGGGAGCAGACCGCCGAGGAACGCGAAGATCTTGTGCCAGAACCAGAGGATGCCGGAGATCGGGTAGTAGACCAACGGGTTGGTGATGAACGACATGGGTGGTGGAGTCCTAGCTACGTTCGAGAATTGTCGGTGTGCTCGTGGGGCTCGTGGCCCGGTGGATCAGGTGCACGGGGCCGGGGTACCGGATCCCACCCGCCCGGTGTCCACGGCCCACAGCGCAGGAGACGCCACACCGAGAGCCAGGTGCCGTACCAGGCTCCGTGGACGCGTACCGCCTCGACGGCGTAACTACTGCACGTGGGTTCGAATCGGCAGCTCGGTGGGGTCCAGGGGGAGATGCCCTTCTGATAGAAGTCGAGCATCCACAACAGGATCCGCGCGATGGGACCCGGGCGCCCCGTGCTCACGACGTGCCCCTCGCGCGAGCGGCCGCAGCGACGAGCCCCGCGCGCATATCCCGCACGAGGTCGGCGTGCGACGCACCCGCGGAGGCCGGGTTGGCCCGGATCACCACCATGAGATCGTCGCCGGCCTCGTCCAGCAGGCCGCCCGCGATATGACGAAGCCGTCGGCTGACGCGGTGACGAGTCACCGAGTCCCCGACGGCTTTGCTGACAACCAGCCCGAAACGCGGACCGCCCACGCGGACATCCGAAGAGTCCACGTGGGCGTGTACGACCATGGTGCGGCGGCCCTTCCTGGCACCCTTGCGCACCACCGTCGCGAAGTCAGCGGAACGGTGGAGCCGGTGCGACCTGGGGAGCACCCGCCACCCCGGCCGGAATCAGGCCGTCAGCGACGCGCGGCCCTTACGCCGGCGGGCGCCGACGATGCCGCGACCGGCGCGGGTGCGCATGCGCAGACGGAAGCCGTGCACCTTGGCACGACGACGGTTGTTCGGCTGGAAGGTCCGCTTGCCCTTGGCCATGGTTGGCTCCTCACGTGAAGTCGGCGCCGTGTCCAGCGCCCGATCGAGTTCGAGACGTCGTCGAATCACCGAAGGACGGCGGCACCACGACGCGCCGGGCGCCCACGGGCGCACGACAGACTGCTCAAGATTACGCGCCCGAGGCGCCGGCCGCCAAACCGTGTAATCCCATTGGTCTCACTGATACCAGTTTCCTGACCACAACGACACGCCCACGGCCGCGATGCTTGACATCCGCCCTCCAGTCAATCTTGGGGGTTGCCCCCCGGTTCACCATGTTGTTACCGTCATTCCTCAGGCGAGCCCCACCAGGGCTGCAAGACGCGACGTGAAACCGAACAAGCACCTCCGACCCCTCCCCACCGACGACCTACCCGCGAACCGACGGGAGGGGTCTGTCTTCCCACAGCTGTGGACAACCATGTGGATACCTCGGTGGACCTGGGTCGGAGCCTGTGGATAGAGTGTGGTTCCCGGCGCCGCCGGCGACCCGGACCACCAGCAACGCCCGACACCCGACGAGAGGAGACCGCCCACC